>JAUWYT010000231.1 GCA_030615705.1 Chloroflexota bacterium | reverse complement strand
TCCAGTCACACTGCGTTGGCTCCTACGAGGTTGTCTCCTTCGGTATCTGCTCCAGCACCTTGATAATCTCATCGGATGTGGATACCCATCCGAAGATACCGCCCTGGGCTTTGATCATCTCCAAGCCAACGCGCTGAAACTCTGGGAAGTAGGAGGCAACACAATCAGAGGGGATAATACACTCAAAGCCACGGTCGTTGGCTTCTCGGACCGTGGTGTGGACACAGACTTCTGTGGTGACCCCGCAGCAAATCAAGGTCTTGATACCTTGGTTTCGCAGGATGAGGAGTAGGTCGGTTCTGTAAAATGATCCTTTGCCGGGCTTCTCAATCACGGTCTCGCCTGGTAGCGGACAAAGTTCCGGGATGAAATCGTGACCCTCCTCACCGCGCACCAGGATGCGACCCATCGGCCCTTCATCGCCGATGTCGATCTCGAGATTCCCTCGTTTGAGCTTCGAAGGTGGTGCATCGGACAGGTCAGCACGATGGCCTTCTCGCGTGTGAACGATGAAGAGCCCCACCTCGCGTGCCTTTTCCAGCACGCGTTTGCAGGGCTCAATGGCGCTGCGCAGCAGCGAGACATCATTGCCTAACATCTCACCAAATCCACCTGGTTCAACGAAGTCCCGTTGCATGTCGATCATCAGCAAGGCGGTGGATTGCGGCTCAAACTCAAGCGGGTATGGCTCGGCTTCAAACTTAAGTTTGGTCATCGGCCCACCTCCAAGATCGATCGGGCCAGCGGACTTACGCAGAGGACCGAGAGGTAGCAGTCCGGGTAAGGTATGCTCTGGCGAGCGCCTCCTTAATCGTGGTCTCGACATTGTTGCGGCTTTCCTCAATATTGGTGCGCACCGCCTCACGGGCGCCGGCCACATCCTTGGCTTCGATTCGTTCCAGGATCTCGAGGTGTTGCCGGCAGGTTCTGGCCACCCTTTCGGTGACGGTGAAATCGGTCATGCGGAAGATGTGTAAGCGTTCGTTGATCGCGCGGAGGTGGTGTAAGAGGGTCTTGTTACCTGTTGCCTGCGCGAGCGTGTCATGGAAGCGCTCGTCCATAACAGCTAGATCCTCACCTTCGCCAGGAAGTTCCTCTAGCGGCGCATCCCACGTCTGAAACAGGTCTCCCCAATCCTTCTCTGGCATCCCGCGCTCAGCCAGGCTCTCCACCACGTACAATTCCAGCGCCAGGCGGACCTCGTATAGCTCATCGATTTCATTGATGTCCAGTTGTTTGACCGTATAACCTTGGTGGGGTATTTTGTCGACTAACCCTTTCACCGCCAGCACACGTAAGGCTTCGCGCACCGGGCTGCGGCTAACGCCGAACTCTCGGCAAAGGCCTTCCTCGGTAAAGCGGTGGCCGGGCGGGTAGTCCCATCGAACGATTCGCTCTTTGAGAGTGGCAACCAAACGTGCACTTAGGTTTCGTCTTTTGCTGCCAGTATTGGGTTTATCCATCTATCACATAACCAACGTTGTACTGTGTATTGAATACCTTTCTGTATACAATAGTATATATGATTTCGGATCAATGTCAAGTCGCGGCCCGGAGTGGCTCTAGGGCACATCCCAAGTTGGCAGGGCCAAGCGAGTGATTCGAGAAAGAATCTCCTCTATGGGTATCCCAAAAGCTAAGCCACCCAGATCTGAAGGGTGGCTTTCTGAATAATTGCAATCACTTGGAGAAACAGGCTGGGAAATAGGCACGGGCGCTAGCAATCATGTTAACGCGGAGTTCTTAACGGTACTTACCATTACGGAGAGGGATCTAATCCACCTCTGTCTCAAGATAATCGGCTACGGGCTTTCGGAACTTGTAGCCATAAACGATCACACCATCCTCACCGTACTCTCTGAGTTTCCGCGTGACCATCTCGACCTTCATGCCTACTCGGGCCTCATCGTTGTCCATGTCCGTCAACTGGGCCGTCACTAAGGGCCCTTCTTTCAGCCTGACTAATGCTACAGTGTAAGGTACAAACTCCTCGTAGCCAGAAGGGGCCTGGAAGACGGTCGAGTAGGAGTAGACCTCGCCCTGGCCGCTGAATCTGAAGGGCTGCACTTCTTTGCAATTGCAGTCCGGGCATATGGGACGAGGTGGAAATAGCTTAGCCCCACAAGCTGGGCATTCTGTGCCCACCAAATTGTATCTCTGTTCGTTCAGTCGCCAGTGTCGCGGCATGTCCATGGTTCTTCTCTCGTCTCCAAAATCCAGTATCAGTCCATCGCTTCCAGGATGTGCGTGATGGCGGTGCCCCCACTGCCCCCGATGTTCTGGGCCATGCCTAGGCGGGGCCCTTTTACCTGATTGGGGCCCGCCTGGCCGCGCAACTGCTCGACCACCTCCACGACTTGATAGACGCCGGTGGCCCCCACTGGATTGCCCCGTGCCTTCAGGCCACCCATAGTGCAAATGGGAATAGGCCCTTCGAGGGAGATGTCGCCATTCTGGGCCAGTTTGAAACCCTCTCCTCGCTTGGCAAAGCCGCAGGCTTCTAAGGAGAGGGCACTCATAACGGTGAAAGCGTCGTGCAATTCGAAGACGTCAATGTCGTCAGGGCTTACCCTAGCCTGCTGATAGGCCCTCTGAGCCGAGAGGTAGGCGGACTCCAGGAAGAGGAGATCGCGCCGGTCGTGCAGGGCAATGGAATCGGTAGCTACTGCTGAGGCAGCTACCCTGATGGGCTGTCCGTTGAACTCGCGGGCCCGCTCCGCTGGACAGAGCACCAGCGTGGCCGCGCCGTCGGCCACGGGCGCGGAATCCAGCAGGTTGATCGGGTCGGCGACCATGCGAGCCTTCTCGAAGGCATCTTTGGAGATGGGCCGGCGGAACATGGCGTAGGGATTGCCCACCGCGTTCCTGTGGGCGTTAACGGCGAACATGGCGAAGTCGGCGTTGGTAGCCCCGTACTCGTGCATGTAGCGCCGCATCAGCAGGGCGTGAACAGCCACCAGGGAGAGGCCCTGGCTGGCCTCGTAGTCTCCATCGGCGGCCATGGCCAGCCCAACGGCAGTGATGCAGCCCAGGGCATCGGTTATCTTCTCCACCCCGGTGACGGCCACGATGTCGTGGAGGCCACTGGCTACGGCGAGATAGCCTTGACGTAACGCTGCGGCCCCGGAGCAGCAGGCGGCCTCGATCCTGAAAGCCTCAGTGCCCCGCAGCCCTGCGAAGTCGGCAATCAGCGTTCCCAGGTGCTCCTGGCCCACGAACTGTCCCCCCAGCATGTTGCCCACGTAGAGGACATCAGCCTCCTCGACCCCTGCATCAGCCATAGCCGCCCACAGGGACTCAATGGCCAGATCTCGCAGCGATTTTTCCCAGTGTTCGCCCACCTTGGTCTGGCCGATACCAATGATGCTCACATCTCTCATGTTATTGTCCTTCTTGTAAGCCAGTGGCCCGCCACAGTGATTTTGATAGCACGTCATTCTGAGGCCGAAGGCCGAAGAATCTCTCATCTCGATGGAAGCATGAGATTCTTCGCCTCCGCTGCGCTTCGGCTCAGAATGACGCCTATCATTTTTTTCTGTGATGAACCACTAGTGCATGACCAGCTTTTTCTTGAACCTAGCGTAAAGGGCATAGTCAATGTATTTCTTGCGGGCGATATAGTCCCGGGTGAGGGGTGCCCTTCTTTTTCTCTCCTCGATGAGGTCAGTGACGACCAGGGAGAAGGCATCGCTGCCAGCTCCGGAGCCGAAGGAGACCAGGAGCACCCTTTCGCCTGGAGTGGCTTGGTCAAGAACGTTCGTCAGACCCAGCAGGGAAGAACCCGCATAGGTGTTGCCCGTCACGGAGACCAGAAGCCCCGCCTTCATCTGTTCCATGCTGAAACCCAGCGCCTGGCCTGCTTTGATTGGGAACTTGGCGTTGGGTTGGTGGAACACGGCATAGGCGTA
>JAUWYT010000174.1 GCA_030615705.1 Chloroflexota bacterium | reverse complement strand
GCAGAAGCAGGTGCTCAGGGGACGGTTGCAGCCGAGCCCGATCATCACGGTGTTCTCCCGCCGGCTCACGTAGTAGGGATCCTGGTAATCGGGCGCGTCGAACACCTTGTCCAGCAGGATCAGGCTTCTGGCGTCACAGGGCCGCATGCCGAAGACCACCCTCCGCTCCTCCAGCAGGGGCACGACGGTGATCTCGCCCTCCTGGTAGGCGAACAACGTCTCCGAGCAAGGGAAGAAGATCTCCTTGTGCGACCGCTTGGAGTTGCGGAAGCCGAGGAGGGCCTCGTCCCCCCTGCCGATGGGCTCGAAGCTGACCAGGCCGTCCCGCTTGACGGGAGCGAACACCCGGTGCGCCTTGAGCAGGTCATCAAGGAACGCGGCTATTTTGAGGCTTGCGATTTGCCATTTGCCATTTGCCATTTGCCGATTGCTCTACTTGATAAACTCCTGCGGGTCATCCGGCTGGAACGTGGCCAGGGGTGGCACGGTCTCCAGGTGCAGGCCCGCCTCGTAACTGTACAGCTCGCGCACGTCCTTCTCCAGCTTCTTCACCAGTGCCCGCAGGTCAATGTGCATCGGGCAGGCACGGACGCACGCTCCGCAATCCAGGCATCGCCCTGCGACGTGATAGGCGCGCACGATGTGAAAGGCCATCACATCTGAGAGATCATCGCCCTTGCCGAACCAGCAGGGCTGAGTTTGATCCACGAAACACTCCGCGCAGTAGCAGCAGGGGCAGGCCTCCCGGCAGGCGTAGCAGCGGATGCAGCGACTGAACTCGTTGGCGAAGTAGGCCCACCGCTCGTCGGCCGTCTGGGCCTCCAGCGCCTGCACCGCCGCATACTCGTCGGCGTCCTCCACGGCTCCACCCGAAGGCTCGCCGATGAAGACGTCGTACAGGGTGGGATCCCGATGGTGGCACGTGACGCAGCCCTCGCTTAGTACCTCGCCCAGGTTCAGCGTCTCCTCAAAACCCTCGCCACGTAGGGTGATCAGCCCTTCGCTGACATCTGCCTCCAACACCTCGCGCCCATCCAGCCGCGCCTCAATCTTGGTGCGATCTATCACCCCCTGGCAGGGCACGCCGATGATGACCACGTCTTCCCTGGCGATCTGCCGCTCCACGATCTCGCCGACGATGGAGCGCGCATCGCACCCTTTGGCCACAATCCCCACTTTGCCTGTCGCGCGGTGAAGGTACATGGCCAGGTTGTTCTCACAGCTTGCGTTCCAGACCAGCCGCTCCACCTGGTCGGGGTCGCGGATGAAGCAGGGCGTAGTACGTAGCGGCAGCGTCCCGCGCTCGTAGCCAATGACCAGTTCTATGCTTCCCTCCGCCAACAACTGGCGGGCTGTCTCCCGCAGCAATTCCTCCAGTTCGCTCATTCGACCACCCTCATTTGACCAACCGTTTAGCCGGGCCAAGGGCCTTCACCGTCTCGACTACATCTTTAACCACCTGCGAGAACTTCTCCCCCTCGGCGGCCGACACCCAGGAGAAGTTCACCCGGCCGGGCTCGACCCCCACGAACTCGAGCAGGCTCTTCAGGAGGGCGAACCGCCGGCGGGCGTAATAGTTCCCACTGATGTAGTGACAGTCGCCAGGATGGCAGCCGGAAACCAGCACGCCGTCGGCGCCGTGCTGCAGGCTCTTGATGATATACAGCGGGTTAACCCGGCCCGAGCAGGGGACACGCACGATGCGGACGTTGGGCGGGTACTGGATGCGGCTGATGCCGGCCAGGTCGGCCCCGGCGTAACTACACCAGTTGCACAGAAAGGCGATGATCTTGGGTTCCCAATCGGCCTGTGGCTCAACCTCGGCGGACATATTGTCTCCTCAGTTAAGGTGCGACGCACTTGCATTGCTCTCTTGAACACCCTGTTACAGTGGTTCTATGCATTTCTGACACTTGCATAGTCTAACTAAAAAGTGCGTCGCACCTGGGTTTGTTGCTGCTAAAGCGCGTTGATGGCGGCCACGATCTGGGCGTCGGTGAACCCTTGCAGGTCAATGGCTCCGCTGCGGCAGCCAGCCGCACAGGCCCCACAGCCCTTGCACAAAGCCTCGTTGACCTGCCCGGCCATAATGCCGCGTCGCTCGTCCACCAGCCTCACCTCCACCGCTTTGTAGGCGCACACCAACTCGCACAAGCCGCAAGCGCTACAGCGGGCGATGTCGACCCTGGCGATGATCCCCTCAGCTTCGATCTTCTCCTTGGTCAGCACGGTGCAGGCTCGCGAGACGGCGGCGCTGGCCTGGGCGATGGTCTCGTCCATAAACTTGGGGGAGTGGGCCAGCCCGCAGACGAACACGCCCTCGGTGGCGAAGTCCACCGGCCGCAGCTTGACGTGCGCCTCCAGGAAGAAGCCGTCATCGTTCAGCGGTATCTTGAGCATCTGGGCCAGAACCCTGTTCCCTGACGACGGCACGATCGCCACGCTCAGGGCCAGCAGGTCGGCGTCAATAACCAGCTCCTCGCCCGTCGCCGAATCCCAAACCCTGACCTTCAGAACTTCCTTGCCGTCAACGTTTTCCCTGACAACTTCGGGCTTCCTGTCCTCTTCGTAGGAGACGAAGATCACCCCGTGCTCCCTGGCCTCGCGATAGAAGTCCTCCTTGAAACCGTAGGTTCTGACATCGCGGTACAGCACGAACACGTCCGCGTCGGGGCTGACCTCTTTGATCTTCAGGGCGTTCTTGATGGCTTCGCCACAGCAGGTGCGGCTGCAATAGGGGTGCTCTCCGTTGCGAGAGCCTACACATTGGATCATAACCACCGAGGGGCGGGTGATGAGTGACGAGTTACTGGTCTCCTCATTATTACTCATTACCCATAACTCGTTACTTCCCCCGGCCAGCATGGCCTCTAACTCGCTCTGGGTGACCACCCGCGGGTGCTCTCCGTACAGATATTCCGTCGGCCTGTACTCCTGCCCGCCGGTGGCCACAATGACCACCCCGTGCTCCAGCGCCACCGGCTCGGTCCGGCCGTTCCCGCCAGCCAGAGTGGTGCGGAAGTTGCCCACGTAGCCGACGATGTCCTCGATCTGGGCCTCGGTGAACACCTGGATCAAGGGGTGAGCCTGCACCCTGTCCACCAACTCCCTCAGATAAGTCTGGATGCCATCTCTCTCCAGGGTGTAGTGGATGCGGCGCAGCATTCCACCTAGTTCCCTGTCTCTCTCCACCAGATAGGTTTCGAACCCGGCGTCGGCCAGGGCCAGGGTGGCCGTCATCCCGGCCAGACCCCCGCCGATGACCAGACCGCGCGGGATGACGTCCAGTAGGTGTCTGGGCAGGGGAGCGAGCCCCCGCGCTTTGGCCACCGCCATGCGCACCAGGTCTTTGGCTTTCTCCGTGGCTGCCTGCGGCTCGTGCATGTGCACCCACGAGCACTGGTCGCGGATGTTGGCCATCTCGAACAGGTAGGGGTTCAGCCCCGCCTCGCGGATAGTCTCCTGGAACAGAGGCTCGTGGGTACGGGGCGAGCACGAGGCGACGACCACCCGGTTCAGGCCGTGTGTCTCGATCTTCTCCTTGATCCCCTCCTGGGTGTCCTGCGAGCAGGTGTAGAGGTTGTTCTCCGCGTACACCACGTTGGGCAACGCCCTGGCGTAGTCCACCACCTCCGGCACCTTCACCACCCCGCCGATGTTGATCCCGCAGAAGCAGATGAACACCCCGATGCGTGGCGGCTGGCCCCGGATGTCGCGCTCCGCCGGGTACTCTTTCTTCTTCACCAGGGTGCCCCTGGCCGAGGCCAGCACCCCGCCGGCCGCCGCCGCCGCACCGCTGGCCTGCATCACCGTCTCCGGGATGTCCTTGGGCGCGGAGAACACCCCACAGACGAAGATGCCCGGCCGCGAGGTGGACAGCGGGGACAGGGGATCGGTTCGGCAGAAGCCGTAGCCGTTCAACTCGATCCCCAGCCGGTCGGCCAGGTCCCTCGTGCCTGGCGAGGGTTCAAACCCCACCGACAGCACGACCAGGTCGAATTCTTCTTCTAACATCCCCCCGTTCGCAGCCTCATATTTGACCAGCAGATTGTTGGTGTGCGGGTCCTCCCGGATCAGGGAGACCATGTGCCGGATGTAGCGGACGCCGTACTCCTCCTTGGCTCGCTCCACGTACTTGTCGAAGTCCTTGCCGTACGCCCGCATATCCATGTAGAAGATGGTCGGCTCGATCTGGGCCATGTGCTCCTTGGCGATGACCGCCTCCTTGGTGGCGTACATGCAGCACACCGAGGAGCAGTAACCTCGTCCGCAGGCCGCATCCCGCGAGCCCACGCACTGGATGAAGGCGATGCGGGTCGGGATGTCGCCATCTGAGGGGCGCTGCACCCGCCCCTTGAAGGGGCCAGAGGCGGACAGGATGCGCTCGAACTCAATGCTGGTCACCACGTTGGGGTAGCGCCCGTAGCCGTACTCGCCCTGCAACCGGGCATCGAACTCTTCGAAGCCCGGGGCCAGGATGATGGCTCCCACGCGGAGCTCCTTCGTCTGCTGCTGATCGTTGTACCTGACGGCATCGGCCAGGCACAGGTTCTCGCACAGCCCGCAGCCGATGCATTTTTCCCGGTCAATGGCGAAGGCCAGCGGCACGGCCTGGGGGTATCGGATGTACACCGCTGCACGTTGGCCCAGCCCCTCGTTGAAGGCGTCCACAGCGCTCACCGGGCAGGAGCGGGCGCACACCCCGCAGCCGGTGCACCGCTCCAGGTCAATGTACCTCGGCTG
>JAUWYT010000293.1 GCA_030615705.1 Chloroflexota bacterium | reverse complement strand
TTGTCCATCTCCGCTTTGCCCATCCCTCGCTGGGTGAGCCAGGGCGTCCCCAGGCGGATGCCGCTGGCCTCGCTGGCGTCCGCATCGCCGGGGATGGTGTTCTTGTTGGTAACTATGCCTGCCAGGTCCAGGATGCGGGCCGCTATCTCGCCCTTGAGGGGGAAGCCCTTGGCGGACTTGAGGGGGTTGAGGTCAATGACCAGAAGGTGGGTGTTGGTCCCGCCGTAGGCCAGCTTCAGACCACGCTTTTGCAGCCCTTCGGCCAGGGCTACGGCGTTCTCCACGATTTTATATTGCAGGCGCTTGTACTCCTCCGTCTGGGCTATCTTGGCGGCCACTGCGATGGCAGCGAACTTATGCACGTGAGGCCCGCCCTGCCTGCCGGGGAAGACGGCGTTGTCTATCAGGTCGGCCATGTCCTCGTCGGTGGTCATAATCACCGCTCCACGGGGGCCGAAGAGGGTTTTGTGGGTGGTGAAGGTGGTGACGTCGGCGATGCCCACCGGGTTAGGATACGCTCCGGCGATGGCGAGACCCGCAGTGTGGGCGACGTCGGCCATGAGCAGTCCTCCCACCGCATCGGCTATCTCCTTGAATTTCTCCCAGTCGGGGGCCCAGGAGTAGGAGGTGAATCCGGCCACGATGATCCTGGGCCTGTGCTCGAGGGCCAGCTCCATGATCTGGTCGTAGTCTAGCTTTGCAGTGGCCCTGCTGGCTGCATAGGAGACGACGTTGTAGCGGCGGCCGGAGATGTTGAAGGGGCTGCCGTGGGTGAGGTGGCCGCCCTGGGGGAGGGCCAGGCCCATGATGGTGTCGCCTGGATCGAGGAGGGCTTCGTATACTGAGAGGTTGGCGGGCGAGCCTGAGAGGGGCTGGACGTTCACGTAAATCTCGTCGGCGCTCACCCTCTCGTTGGCGAAACATTCAGCTACCCGCCTCTGAGCCAGGCACTCGATGAGGTCCGCGTAGTCAACCCCCTTGTAGAACCGCCTGTCGGCGTAGCGCCTGTAGTGGGCAAGCTCGTGGTCGAACTGGAGGAGCAGTTCTATCTCGTCCCTGGTCATCTGCAGACGGGGATAGCCCTCGGCGTAGATGTTGTTGAAAACGCTCCCTAGCGCCTCGCGAACCGGCTTCGGGCAGTAGCTCTCCGAGGGGATCATGATCAGCTTCCTGGCCTGCCTCTCCTCCTCGAAGGTGATCAGGTCAGCTACATCGGGATCTACCTCGGCCAGGTCTTTGCCGAAGACGAGGTCCCAATACTCCTGGCTTTTTTCTACTGTCTTCATTATTCAAACTCCTTTGTTTGATGCTGGTCTAAATCACTGAAACGCTGAAATGAGTGAGGACACCGATAGGGCTTTGGGGACAATCCTGAATTGCTTCACTCGGCGCCCTCGGCGATTCTGTAGAGGTCTTCCAACGTATCCACTTCGCCGCGCTTATACTCCGCCCTCGCCTCCCTAATGCTGGCCAAGTATTCGAGGTCGGATAACTCGCCGACGGTTTCCACCATGTCCTCGAAGTCATCAATGCTGAGCAGCACGGCTATGGGGAGACCATCCTTCTCAATGAGCAGGCGATCTTTGCTGCGCCATACCTCCTCAGCCAGCCGTTCGAAATCTATCTTGGCCTGCTTAAGGTCGATTATCCTCGTCATCTCATCCTCCTCTTACTGCCTCAACCGTTCCACATGCCTCGCCAAATCCTCACCCCTGGCCCAGGCCGCCTCCACCAGGGCGTACAACCCGCCTGAGACCAGGGAGTGGCCGCCCAGGACAACGGGGATGGGAGCTTCGATGGCTGCCTCGGTGAAGCGGCGCACCCAGGGGTCGTTGATTTTCTTCGGCTGGCGCAGGTCGGAGTAGAAACGATCGGCAGCAGGTGGCCAGATTCCCCGGTGGGCGAAGAGGACACGGCTGTCTAAAAAGGCGGCCTGGCTCATTTCCGCCAGGGTAGCGAAGAATCGCTCCAGCCCCACTTCCTCCAGATAAAACCCTAACAGGGACAGGGCTTCGCCCCGCGCCTGGCGGCCACTGGCGCGCATGCCCCGCTCCTCGGCGAATAGGCGCACCCGGCAGGCGGTCTCCTCCTCCAAGTAAGCCCAGGTCGAAGCCGACACTCGCCCTGCCACCAGAACCTCGGCGTCGCGGTCGGTGAGAAACTCCAGCGCCTGCTCAATGTGGGAGGTATCCAGCTCCAGGCTATCCAGATAGCGTCGGGTGTGAGGCCCCACTCCGGGGTGGGGCTTCAGAGTCATCAAGTCAGTAGGGGTGTCTACGTCCAATTGAGTGGCAGCGGTACGAGGCAGTTCCTTACACGGCAGGCCAGCCTGCTCCACCAAAAGCCAGGCCAGGTCATTGTCAACAATCGGGGGTTCTATGGATTCGATGGCTTGAGCAGGTGCAAAGGCGGCGAAATCGGTGGAGTAGAAGTTGTTGGCGATAACGAGTTCGTCGGTGGAGAGGAGTGTCTCGGCGATGCGGCCCATTTCCTCGGTGGAGAGCAGGGCGCTGCTTCCCCCTCCAATGTAGAAGACCTTCTCCATGCCCTGCTCGATGATCAGTTCTCGCAATCGCCGCCCGAAGTGGAACTCCTCTCCGGGTGCCTCCAGTTCGATGTGCACCGGTTTCCCTCGCCCTTCGACGGGCCCCTGGTCCTTTGGCACTGTACCGTACGGTCCAGTACGGTGCCCAGGGACAAAGGGCTCAGGAGGAGACAGGCTCTCGGCCAGAGAAGCGGAATCGGTGACGATCACGATTCGGCCGATGGCTTCAACGGCGAGGGCTCTTTCTACGGTGTCGAGGGTTATGGCGTGACGAGCCAGGGCCACCATCCTCTCCACCTCGCTCCTCTCGCTGGAGCCTGTCATTATCACCATGGACACCTTCGAACCGGGCATATCGAGCCCACCTAGCTCAGAAGTTTAAGCCTTCTTAAGATTATAGACCCCGACCTGCTTTTTGTCAAAACCAG
>JAUWYT010000227.1 GCA_030615705.1 Chloroflexota bacterium | reverse complement strand
ACTGGCGGATGAACTGTTCGGTCTTGTCCACGTCCTCCCGGCTGCCGATAAAGAGGGGCATCCGCTGGTGCAGCGACTCTGGCTGGATCTGCATGATGTCCTGCGTACCATCGGAAGCCCGCCCGCCCGCCTGTTCGGCGATGAAGGCCAGGGGTGCCGCCTCGTAGAGCAGCCGGAGTTTGCCGTGCGGTTTTCGAGCATCCCTGGTGTCGGCTGGATACATAAAGATGCCGCCCGCCAGCAGGTTGCGGTGAAAGTCTGCCACCAGCGTGCCGATGTAGCGTCCCGAATAGGGCCGGCCGGTGGCCTTGTCGGACGCCTTCAGGTAGTCCACGTAGCAGCGAACACCCTCGCTCCAGTAGTGATAATTCCCCTCGTTGATGCTGTAATACTTACCCCGGGGAGGAATCCGAATGTTGGGATGCGAGAGAAGGAACTCGCCCACGGTGGGATCGAGGGTAAAACCATGCACTCCCTGACCAGTGGTGTAGACCATCATGGTGCTGGAGCCATAGATGATGTAGCCCGCGGCGGCCTGCTTGTAGCCGGGTTGCAGGAAGTCTTCCAATGCACCCCGTTGTCCGGCCGAGACCTTGCGGTGGATGGAGAAAATCGTCCCCACGCTGACGTTCATATCAATGTTGGCCGAGCCATCCAGAGGGTCAAAGATGAGCACGTATTTGCCGCAAGGAAACCGTTCCGGAATAGGGATGATGTCAGCCGCCTCCTCGGAGGCCATGGCGCACAGCCATCCGGCGTGGTCATTCATGCGGATGAAGGTCTCGTTGGCAAACATGTCCAACTTCATGACCTGCTCGCCCTGGACATTCACTTCCCCGGCAGAACCCAGGATTTCCACCAGGCCCGCTTTGCTCACCTCATGGGAGATGATCTTGGCCGCCAGGGCGATGTCGTACAGCAGATAGGTGAATTCGCCGGTCGCCTCGGGAAAGAACTGCTGTTGCTCCAGGATGTGGCGCTCAATAGTGATAATCTTTGCGGTCATGGGATCCTGCTGTGCGAGAAAGCTCCCTTACTCTTCACTCCCCCCAAGGTCTATACTTCGGTACTGCCTGGGCGGACTCTTGAAGCGGCCGCTGGAATCAATGCGGTCGTTGCTCCTAAAAAGGCGGATCTTCTCCCGCACTGCTTCTTTGATATTTTCGCGAGAGATGCTCAGGTACTTGCGCGGGTCCACTTCATCGGGATGCCTCTCGAAACCCTCTCTCATTCCTCGCACGAAAGCCTGATTCAGGTAAGTCGCCACGTTGACCTTACAGATGCCGTGCTCAATGGCTTCGGCCACGCTCTCGTGCTTGACGCCTGATGAGCCGTGCAAGACCAACGGCACCCCAGCCTTCTGACGGATGGCCTCGATGCGAGAGATGTCCAGGGTGGCCTGGCGTGATTTCATGGCATGGACCGAGCCAACGGCCACAGCCAGAGAATCGGCTCCGGTCCGCTCGACGAACTCCTTAGCCTGGTCAGGGCCAGTCATGGCCGCTTCCACTTCCTCGGGCGTCACGCCATCCGTGGCCTTAAGCACGCGGCCCAGCTCCGCCTCGACAGGGATACCAACGATATGGGCGATGTCACAGACTCTCTTGCTGATGGCCACGTTCTCTTCGTAAGGCAGCTTGGAGCCATCGTACATCAGGGAGGTGAAGCCAGCGCGCAAACACAGCACATTCTGCTCATAGCTAGTGCCGTGGTCCAGGTGCAGAACCACGGGGACGTCAACCTGGTCGGCAGCGATCTTCACCAGGCCGACCGCGTAATCCAAACCAGCATAGCGGATAGCTCCCTGGCTGACCTGCAGGATGACCGGCGTGCGTTCCTCTTGGGCAGCTTCGATGATGGCCTGGACCATTTCCATGTTGTTAGCATTAAAGGCCCCCACAGCGAAGCGCTCGGCCAAAGCAAGCTGTAATATCTCCTTGCTGGTTACTAATGACATAAGAAATCACCTTTCTATTATCTGTCTCATTGCGAGCGTAGCGAAGCAATCCCCTCCGTCGTGGGCTGGAGATTGCTTCGTCGCTTCGCTCCTCGCAATGACACTTTGTCTCGTTTACACCTCTAGCCAAAAGAATGGGGCCACTCCCCGACCCTCAGGGATCAGCCCCACCCACTTTGGTGGAAATTCCCCCTAGCTTTTCTCGAGAAAAGCTGGTATAATAGGCAGGGAGGCGGTTTCCGCCATATGGCAGCGGCCGCCAAGTTCCAACCCGTTCAGCCAGGGGAATGGTGCCGAAGGTGGGACTCGAACCCACATGAGGTTGAAGCCTCAACGGTTTTTGAGACCGTCGCGTCTGCCTGTTCCGCCACTTCGGCCCAGAAGGTTTTTCACTCACCAACATAAAGTATAACCCAATAAGCAACTTTAGTCAAGTCAATTTGTGTCAGGCACAGTGAATGGACGAAAAGGTCCTCATTGACGCCGCACGCCAGGGCGATGTCGGCTCCTTTAACCAATTGGTGTTGAGCTATCAAAGCATGGTCTACAACCTGGCCTATCGCATCCTGGGTGACCGCGATGCTGCGGCCGATGCAACTCAGGATGCCTTCCTCTCCGCCTTCCAGGCCATAGGCAAGTTCAGGGGCGGGTCTTTTAAAGCCTGGCTTCTACGCATCGTCACCAACGCTTGCCACGATCAGCTTCGCCTCAAGCAGCGGCGGCCTGTTACCTCTCTTGATGCCCTCTTTGTGCTCGACCCAGCCCCTATTCAGTCCCTCACTGACCCTGGGGAGTCGCCTGAGGAGTACGCCCTGCGCCAGGAGTTAAGCAAGGCCATCCAGGTTGGCATCGGGACCCTGCCGCCAGAGCAGCGCGTTGCCCTGATCCTTTCCGATGTCCAAGGGCTGAGCTACCAGGAGATTGCCGAGGTAACCGGGGTCTCTTTGGGTACAGTCAAGTCACGATTGAGCCGTGCCCGGGGCAAATTGCGAGATTTCCTCCTGGAGCAGAGGGAACTTTTGCCCTCTCAATACCGTCTTAAGAACGAGTGAGTAGTTGGCTAGTCAGGTGTTGGTTTTTCAAGCGCCTAGCCACTGAAGTGGAGCCAGGTGATGTTTGACCGCTTAATCAAATCTGAGCATCAACGTGTCGAAGAGATGCTCTCCGGGTACCTGGATGGAGAGCTCTCGCCTCAAGAGCAAGCCATGGTGGAAAGGCATCTGGCCCGATGCTCCGACTGTGCTCAGAATCTGCACACCCTGCGCCAGACAGTGGCCGTCCTGGGACAGTTGCCACCTGTGGCTGTGCCTCGTTCCTTTGCCATCCGCCCTGTCTCGGCTGCCCGACGTCCCGGCCTCTTCCAGACGAGGCGGGCCTATGTCTACCTCAGAGGTGCCACCGCTTTGGCAGCCATCCTCTTGGCCGTGGTGCTGGCTGGCGACGCCTTTTTCACCGGCCTGGCTCCTTACCTGACCCCGGCCAGGGAGGTGGCAGCTCCGGCTGCTGTGGTTATGCGGGAGGTGGAAGTGGAGAAGGCTGTGCAGGGGGTGGAAGTGGAGAAGGAGGTGGTGGTAGAAGCCACCACTGAAGCGCCAGTTGTTGAGAGCGAGCCTGTTTACGCAGCTACACCCTCGGCAGCCCCCGCCGAGAAGAAGGACGAGTTAGTGTTGACACGGAAACCATTGCCTACGCCGGCCGCGGTAGGCAAGGGAATAGAGGTGGCTCCGGCTGCTGCCCCCCCATCCACGCCCGAAGGGGAGGTGCTGGCCGAGGCTCCACTACGTCCTGAAGAGGAACGAATTGAAGCTACGGCAATTTCAACGACATTGCCAGCAGACGTGATTACTACGGCGGAGCCTACTTCTACGCCCACGGCCATGCCTACGGCCGTTGTCGAAGTCCTGCCCCCAGCACCTCTCCCCCAGGAGCCAACAGTCCCGGCTGTTGCGCGTCCTAGCAAGTCGGCATTGGTGCTATGGCGCGTTGTCCAAGCCAGCCTGCTATCGTTAGTCCTCGCTTTAGCTATAGCCACGCTAGTTGCCAAACGCCGCCAGGG
>JAUWYT010000225.1 GCA_030615705.1 Chloroflexota bacterium | reverse complement strand
GGAAAGTGCCACAGAGACATACCGCCGGAAGCTGGTTGCTAGCAACCAGCTTCCGGTAAGGGTGAAAAGGTGAAGTAAGAGCTCACCAGCGGCTCGGGCGACCGGGCCGGCTAGGCAAACCCCACCGGGAGCAAGGCCAAGCAGGGGGCGTGGCGCGGGAAGGGACACCCTCCCGCGCCGGGGGCTGCTCGTCCTAAGCCCTCGGGTAGGCCGCTGGAGGCGGCGGGCAACCGTCGCCCTAGATAGATGATCGCCGCCCTCAACTGGCTCGTAGCCGGGAGGGGACAGAACTCGGCTTATCGGCTTGCTTAAGCACCGCTGCCTGATACAATGCACCACAAAAATGACGCCAGCCCGGGATATGATCCGAGGCTGGCGTCGCTTTTTACAAAGAGCGTTCTATTCACATTTCACGTCTTCACGTTTTACCAGAGGGCTCGGTCGGGGGACCTTCGCCCATCGCAAGAACGTTGCCTGATTCGATTTCCTTCTGCTAACAGGTGTCTCCCCAGTGCGAGGCGACGAGCATGATGTCCACGACATCAATGTCCCCGTCATTGTCCATGTCGCAGCCTGGGTCGTAGTTTTCTTCGCCTTCGACGGCGTTCCAGTGGCTGGCCACTATCATGATGTCCATCACGTCCACGTCGCAGTCGCCGTCGAGATCCCCAGGGATGGTCCCCGTCACTGTGACTTGCCCGTCTTGCAGATCCACGGAAATCATCTCCGTGACGGTGTCCGTCACCTGTACGCCCTGCAGGTGGAGATCGCTTCCTCCCGTGGCTTGGGGCGAGAAAGTGATCGTGGCCAACACGCCCGACCCGTCTGACCCCTCCTGCTCTCCAAAGCTGGCAGCACCGAAGGAGACTGTTCCTAGCTGGTTGTCTATCTCAGGGCCGACGGGAACGGTGCCGCGGCCCGTGCTTCCCAGGAAATCACCCAACTCTGCTCCCTCCACGTGCACGATGTTCGGCGAGAAGGTCAGGACGAACTGGAAGCTCCCCAGGTCGGTCACGTTGGCGATGGCCACATCAGCGGTGAAGTTTCCTCCACTGAGTTGAGCCGTCTGGTCCGGCGGGCCAATCCAGACGAGGGGGGTGATCTCTCCCGTCGGTGTGGCCGTTGGCGTGTTGAGGGGCGTTGGTGTGTTGGTAGGCGTCGGGGTGACCGTGGGCGTCGGTGTTGTCATAGGCGTATTGGTGGGCGTTGGTGTGGGGCCTTGACCGCTATAGTTAACGTAGTTTGCAGAATATCCCACCAGGGAGGTCTCGTATTCAATGCGCATATAGCCGCTTTCGCCCCAGCCTGTACCCCAGGAATTCTTCAAGATCCATACCCCATTTGTTCCTTGATTGTCATCCCAACCAACCAGGACGATGGCGTGATTCAGGTCCGTACATTCAGGGCCTAGAAAAACACCGCTCGAATAGCTTTGAAAAGCGGAGTTCACGCAGACGGCAGCCGAGACAGGCCCGTGGTCATAAATGGCCTGCTTTATGTCCTCAGTGTTTGGAGTACCATATTTACTGCCTATGAATCTCCAGGAATCAATCTGGTAAGGATGGGAGTAGGGGCCGCTGCAGGATGTGTCCGATGCCACGTAGGGTGAATCTGCTTCGAAGACCGCTCCGGCCTCGGACTCGCTGGGTGGTTTCTTCCACTCATGGTAATCGTGGGCCCAGTCCCCACCATCGCAGCCCCAGCCATCTGTGTTACAGGAAAGGAGATACTGCTCTGAGAGGTTCTCTTCAACCCCATCTTTGATCTTGATATTGGCCTCCAACGGGCCTACCGTACCAAACGCCCAGCAACTGCCACAGGAACCCTGATTCTTGACGGAGGTGACTCCTCCGTGATCTCGCCAGTCAAAAGCGGCTGGGAGTGACGAGGGAGGGCCGTCTGGCGTGGATGTAGGTGTGGGCGTGGTGGGTTCCCCCGTCACCTTACGGAGGACGATATCGTCTACATAAGCACCCTCAGAATAGGTGAAGCTGGAGTCGCTTATGAAGACGAAGGCTATCCAGACGGCAGGTTGGCCGGTGAGATCGCCCAAAGTGTAGACATCGGTCAAATCGAAGTTCACATAGTTCCATCCGCCAGAGTTCCCGCTGGTGCTAACGCCATAGAAATAGCTGCCGTTGATGGAAGCGCCACAGAAAAGGCCATCATAGCCCGATTCGGAGAAGTTCCAATACCAGAAAAGCAGTTCGGCATCGCTTACGCTGCTCAAGTCGAATGGCCCATAGACCATCCAGGCTTCTGCATTATTGGGATAGTTAGCACCACAGGAGAGGCTACCACCGTTTGCCCCGCCGCCTACGCCCCAACCGCTATAGGAGCCAGAGTGAGGCCTGCAATTGCGCTTGGCCCAATAGTATTCGCCATCGGCGGCACCGGTGTCATCTAACACGTCCCATGGACCTGGGAAATTCCCCTCGAAGTCTTCGGTCATGATGTTGGTCCAGGTGCCGAGATCTCCTTGCAGTTCGACCTCCCCAGAAGTCCTCGGCTCAACAGGGGACCGCCGCTGGGGGAGTTCCAGGTGCATAGGCTGCTCCACAACAGCGGGCATTGTCAGCCCTTTCTCTGGCATGGGCATGGTGGATGGTGGCCCAACCACCTGGATGGAGAATTCCCTGGCTGGTTCCACGCCCTTTTCCCAGGGGCGACGATAGACCAGCTTAAGGGTGCTCTGGCCCGCAGCTACCGGCCTGAAGCGCAGGATTTGCTTCTCTGGAGCGCCAAGCAGGGGCGACGTCTGCTCGAATTCGGTCTCCGCCACCTGATGCAGTACGTCCTCGTTTATCTCTGCCACCTCCCATGAGTAGCCAGTGGATGGATTGCTCTCTAGGCTGATAACCAGGGTTTGATCCTCGCCGAGTTCAGCCAGGCAGCCGTTGTCGTCCTCGGTCAAGCTGATTTCGTTGAGGTTGGGCGCTGCCGTCGCAGGTGGCGCCACATCCAAAGTGGAGGTTGCAGGAGGGACGGCCAGGACGCTGGGAAGCAAAAACAAACTCGCGCATAGAACCAGGCAGGCAAAAATGGCTGCAAACCCTCTGCGTGAAAGAAAGTGTCTGACGTTCATCATTGGTGCCTCCTTTATGATAGACGTTCAGACCTCCGAGGTTTTTGACCTCAGGTTCGAGTGTATCCTGGTCAGGAATGTCGAGCAGAACCCGCATAATGAGTATGCCAAGGAAACCTCGGAGGTCTTTGAAAAGAAAAGAGCGTGCTGCCTCAGCGATTCGCTCGGACAGCACGCTTTTCAGGTTCCATCTTCGGCAGCTCGGCTGTCCTATTAGCTCAATCTGCTAACGTAGACCCGTGGCTTTGCGTCCCCACCTTTCGAGGGGTTTGCCTTTGTCGGTACAGGCATGTTGATGGCATTATAAACGATACTTGCGGATTTGTCAAATAGAGCAAAGCCTGGGATAGCGCAACAATTCGCCGCTAACCTAAGTGTAGCACATCCTGAGGGTTTTGTGGGTGAAAACGGCGTGAATTTGACGTGAATCTTGCGTGAACTTGCTGGCTTAGCCAGGGTGTGAGGAGGAAAGGCTACGAAAGCCTTTCAGCCTTTCGTGGCCTTTCGTATAGTTCGCGGTTTCTTCGATCAACCTCCTGGCTTGCGGCTGAGGATGAAGATGGCCAGGATTGCCACAGCCAAGGCAGCCAGCATCAGTCCGAGCACAGCCCCGCCCGAAGAGCCTGTTGCCGCCGGCACAGATATGGTGGCCAGTGGGGTGGGCGAGGGCATCGGGATCGGTGAGGTGGATGGAGGAGGCGGGGTGGTCGGAGGCGAGGTTGGGGCTGTGGTCGCAGCGGCGGGCGCTTTGGTGGCCTCCACAGTGGTCACAGCGATGGGCGCTTCGGTAGCCTCCACAGTGGGCACGGCCAGGGGGGTGGTCACTTCTGTCGGCTTCGTCTCGGTGGGTGTAATGCTGACGCTGGGCGTGGGCGTGGGCGAGGGAGGCGGAGCCTCAGTGGGTGTTCCTACTGCCGGACTGGTGACGCTGGGCGTTGGCGAAGGCAGGGCAGTAGCTGGCGGACCAGGTGTGTCCGCTGCTTCAGGTGTATTCGTTG
>JAUWYT010000207.1 GCA_030615705.1 Chloroflexota bacterium | reverse complement strand
GCCCTTCGACAGGCCCCTGGTCCTTTGGCACTGTACCGTACCCTGTACTGTCCGGTCCAGGACAGTGCGGTCCAGTACGGTGCCCAGGGACAAAGGGCTCAGGACCTTGCCCAAGTCGTAGCCGCCGATGATGCCCCGCTTCAGGAGCGCCTCGTTGATCTCGCCAGGTGGCTTGGGGCAACCGACGACGAACTCTTTGAAAAACAACTTCGACCCCCCTTTATCCCCGCCACGGAGGGGGAGGGAAAATCCGGGGATTTGTCGAATCCGCTCGGCTGCGTAGTGAGCCTTGTGATAGCAAAGCTCGGCTACCTTGCGCAGCCCACTCTTTCCCATGGCAGCCAGGTAAGCCCCGGCTGCAAGAGCACAGAGGGCCTGGTTGGTGCAGATATTGGAAGTGGCCCTCTCGCGGCGGATGTGCTGCTCACGAGTCGACAGGGTTAAGACGAAGCCCCGTCGCCCCTCGGTATCCACCGTCTCGCCGATCAGTCGCCCAGGCATCTTGCGCATGTAATCCTCCCGACAGGCGAAGAGACCCAGATAGGGCCCGCCGAAGTTAAGGGGATTGCCTAACGCTTGCCCCTCACCCACTACGATGTCGGCCCCATATTCGCCGGGGGGTGTGAACAGGCCCAGGGAGATGGGATCGGTGTTGACGACCAGGAGCGCTCCCGCAGTGTGCACTGCCTCGGCTAACTGATCCAGTTCATTGGCCTTTTCCAACTGACCGAAGAAGTCTGGATTTTGGATGATCAGGCAAGCGGTATCATCGTCAAGCAGAGCCTTCAAGTCATCGAGTTCGTATGTCAGGTCGTCGTCGCCTACGACCGCCAGGTCCGAGCCCCGCGTGTAGGTACGCAGGGTGGCGCGGTACTCAGGATGCACCGTGGGAGAGACGATGATCTTGCATCGTTTACCGCGGGAGACGCTCACCGACATGAGGGCCGCTTCGGCTAGGCTGGTGGCCCCGTCATAGTGGGAGGCATTGGCGACTTCCATGCCCGTAAGGGCGCAGACCATGCTCTGATACTCGAAGATAGCCTGCAGCGTGCCCTGGCTGATCTCAGGCTGGTAAGGAGTGTAGGCGGTGTAGAACTCCGAGCGACCGATGATGTGACCGACCACACTGGGCACGAAGTGGTTATAGGCCCCCGCGCCCAGGAAACAAGCGTGGTGGTCGAGATCGGCGTTCTCCTCGCTGAGGGCCCTCAGTTCCCGCAGGATCTCCATCTCGGACAGGGGATCGGGGAGTTTTAGCTCAGGATAGCGCACGCTCTCTGGCACATCCAGGAAGAGGTCGCCGACTGTCTCCACCCCGATCTCGGCCAGCATCGCCGCCCGGTCGGAGTCGGTATGGGGGATGTAGGACATCAGCCTCCTCCTTCCTCTTTGGCCACGTGGTGCTGGTATTCCTCAGGGGTCATCAGGTCATCTAACTCCGAGAGGTCACTGAGGGTGAACTGGATGAACCAGCCCTTGCCGAAGGCGGCTTCGTTGACTATCTCAGGGGAGCCGGATAGTTCCTCGTTGATCTCAGTGATCTCCCCCCCGATAGGCATGTAGCAGTCCGCAGCGGTTTTGACCGACTCCACTATAGCGAAGACCTCGCCCTTGTCGAAAGCATCGCCTACGTCAGGCAGCTCGACATAGACGACATCGGAGAGCTGAGACTGAGCGTAGTCAGTGATGCCAGCCGTGGCCAGGTCGCCCTCGACCCGCACCCATTCGTGGGTCTCGGCATAGCGGCAATCCTTCTCGATTTTCATCTTTTGCATCTCCTCTCTTTTGGTCAGATAGTCCTTGGTCAGATGGTCAGTTGGTCATTGGTCATTCTACTCTTCTTCGGGGAAGCGAGGGAGGACCGTAGCCCGTTCCTGGAGGAGCATCTTGTCCCCCAACGCCAGCTCTTCCACTGGCTTGGTCGGCGGGACTTTGGCGTGGGGGAGGGGAATGATCCCGATTTGCGCCCCCTCCCGGTTGTATTTCTTATCAACATAAGCCAGACCGACTTGAAATCCCTCAGTGTCTAGAGCACAACTGGTGACGCGGCCTATGTACTTGCCCCTCTTATCAACGACCAGGTCCCCCAGCTTAGCCATCCTCACACCCTTCTCGTTCATCCGGAAACGAAGCACCTCCATCCTCCTGGTGGCTTCTTTCTCCAGGAGAGCTTTCCTGCCAATGAAGTAGGGTTTATGGAACTTCACGTAGGAGCCAAAGCCTGCCTCGATGGGAGAGATGCTGTACGGGCCGGCCAGATCGTGTCCGTGCAGCGGCAAGCCCGCTTCGGTTCTGGTCGAGTCTCTCGCGGCGAGGCCCGCTGGTTTTAGGCCATAATCCTTGCCCCTCTCCAGGAGCAGATTCCACATCCTGGGGGCATAGTCAGGGTGCAGATAGAGCTCATAGCCGATGTCCTCACCTGTGTAGCCGGTGCGGGACACGATGAGCTCTATGCCTGCCAACTCCGTCTCGATGAACTCGGTTCTGCTGATCCTGGCCAGCTTCGCTCGCAGCCCTTTACTTCGGCTGTGCTCAGTACAGGTGTCCTCGGTCAGGCTCTGGAGTATGGCCAGGGAATTAGGGCCCTGGATGGCCAGGTCAACCCTCTGGTCTTCCCCCGACGACGGATCCTTCAGGTCCCTTATGATGGCTTTCCCGTCGATCTCCAAGTCGGGGTGTGCTTGATCTATCAGGTACTTTCCGGAGTTGACGGCGTTCAACCAGGCCAGGTCCTTCTCGGCATTGGAGGCATTGATCACCAGCATGTAGCGGTCCGCCGCCCGACGATAGATGAACACGTCGTCAATCACATTGCCGTCGGGGTCAAGGAGGTAGGCATACTGGGTCTGGCCGTCGCCTATCCAGCGTACGTAGTTGGAAGTGACCAGGTCCAGGAAGCTGATGGCGTGTTCGCCGGCCACCTCCAGCACGCCCATGTGAGCGACGTCGAAGAGCCCTGCCGTTTCCCTCACAGCTTTGTGCTCCTCGCTGACGCTGGTGTACCAGACAGGCATCTCCCATCCGGCAAAGGGAATGACTTTTTTGGTCAACTTCAGATGCTCTTCGTAGAGGACGGTTCGCCTGAGCTCACCTTCTTCCTCTTGCCATTGCCACTCCTCTTTCTCCACTGTAGGCCTGACGCTTTCCAGGCTCTTCTGTCCGATGAAGTAGGGCTTGGAAACGTGGAACAAGGAATCGTGGCCTGTTTTGTAAAGCGAGAGGCCGTCGGGTCTGGGTTGATCTTCCCCGTACAGCGGCAAGCCGGCCTCCGACCTCAAGCCATCCCGGGCCGAAACCCCGGCCGGCTTGGCCCCTGCTTCCAGAAGCAGTTGCCAGAGCTCGCTGGCCTCATCAGGGTGCACCAGCAGGAGGTTGGAAGTTGGAAGTTGGAAATTGGAAATTGGAAGCCTGCCCTGAGCCCAGTCGAAGGGTTGGAGGTTTGGGTTCGCTTTCTCCAGAACATCTGCGGACTTAGGCCCGTGCAAGGCAAGGGCTGTCCTTCGCTCGGCCTCCTCCGCGTCCTCGCTTAGGTCATTCACCACTACCGGGCCCTCGACCTTGCGGAAGATGTCCTCCTCGTCGAATACGATGTACCCATCGCCGAGGCCCCGGAACCAGGCCTTCACCCTCTCGGTGTTGGCAGGGTTGGTCATCACGACGTAGTGGTCGCGGCCCCACTTGTCTGGCTCGAGGCGCAGGATGGAGACGTCGTCAATGAGCTGTCCCTTGGCGTCCAGCAGGAAGGAGCGCTGGCCCTCGCCAGGATGGAGATTCGACACATCGTTGGTGGATACCTGCTGCAGGAAAGGCGTCGCCCTCTCGCCGATCACCTCCAAGAGCCCCATATCGCTCATGTCGAAAAGCGCTGCCGAGGTTTTCGCGGCCTCTAATTCTTCTTCGGGATCGTGATAGTGCAGGGGTGCGGCTTGCTTGCCTGTACTGAGCCCAGTCGAAGTAGCAGGGGATTCCTTGGGCAGGAAGTAGTAGTGGGGGTAGCCGATTCCCTGTGCCTGGGTCTCCACTTCGGCTCCTCTGGCCAGCTCTTCCACTTCAAGCTTGACCTCTTCCAAGATGTCCAGGTCTATCTTCCCCCTCCACAGCGGCCCCGTCAGTCCCATGTAGGTGAAGGGTTTGATGTTGACGATGATGCGGTGGATGAGCTCGGCGATCTTGTCCATCTCCGCTTTGCCCATCCCTCGCTGGGTGAGCCAGGGCGTCCCCAGGCGGATGCCGCTGGCCTCGCTGGCGTCCGCATCGCCGGGGATGGTGTTCTTGTTGGTAACTATGCCTGCCAGGTCCAGGATGCGGGCC
>JAUWYT010000255.1 GCA_030615705.1 Chloroflexota bacterium | reverse complement strand
CCCACGTTAGCGGGCAAAGGGTTGCCCTCCTCGTCCTTTGGATAGATGTTGGTGGCATATCCCGCGCCAGCCAGCACGCCGCACAGGATGTCCACCAGGAAGGCCAGGCCATAACCCTTGTGGCCACCATCCTCCTCTCGGGCACCGCCCAGGGATAGCATGCCCCCGCCTGCACGGGCCTGCAGGTTTTTGAGGACGCCAGCGGCATCCGATGTTGGCACGCCTCGCTCATCGGTGGCCCAACTCAGGGGAAGGGGCTTATCCTTGCGGTCGTACTCCTCCAACTTGCCTCGAGTCACCACTGAGGTAGCCATATCGAGCACAAATGGCCGCTCCTGTCCAGCAGGCACGGCCACGCTGATGGGGTTGGTGCCCAGCACGGCGTCCTTGCCGAAGGTTGGCACCACCAGTGCCTCAGCATTGGTCATGGAGATGCCAATCAGGTCCTCCCTGAGGGCCATCATCGAGTAATAGCCAGCGATACCATAGTGGTTGGAGTTGCGCACAGCCACGAAGCCGACACCCATCTCCTTGGCTTTTCTGATAGCCAGCTTCATGCCTCGCACGCCGACCGGCTGTCCCAGTCCGGCCCCGCCGTCTACCAGGGCTGTGCAGGGGGTCTGGTGCACAATCTCGATATTCGGACGGGCCACCATCACCCCGTCGCGCAGGCCATTCACGTACCGCTTCAGGCGGGCCACACCGTGGGAGTCAATGCCGCGCAGATTGGCTGTAACCAAAACGTCGGCGGTCACAGCCGCGTCATCAGCCGGAACATTCATCTTCTCGAAGACCTGGGCGCAGAAGTCGCGCAGGGGATCCGCCCAAACCTTAACACCTGCTTCTTCGCTCATGGTGATCACTACTAGCTCGCCCCGCTCACGCCCTTTCCTTCCATATCCAACAAGCGCTGCAAAGCAGCTATCGCTACCTCCAGCATTGATTCGTCAGGCTCTCGAGTGGTGAGCCTTTGCAGGGCTAAGCTGGGCACTAGAATCAATCCCCTCACCAGAGGGTTGTCACCGTGTGCAGCGCTGAACTTGATCAGTTCGTAAGCTGGGCCAGCGATGACGGGAATGAGAACGAGGCGTGAGATGATACGTAGCACCAGTGGAGGCCGTCCCAACAGGGTGAAGACCAGGATGGAGATCACTGCAAAGACCAACAGGAAACCGGTACCACAGCGAGGATGAGCCGTGCTGTAAACCTTGACAGCGTCCGGCTTCAGAGGAGCTCCGTCCTCGTAGGCATTGATGGTTTTGTGTTCTGCTCCATGGTAGGCGAAGACGCGCCGGATGTCAGGGATAAGGCTGATAGCGCAGACGTAGACCAGGAAAAAGGTAAGGCGGATGAGCCCCTCGAGGATATTGCTGACCAGCGGCGAGGCAATATAGCGATCCACGAGCCCAACCAGGAGCAAAGGCCCGAGGAAGAAGACAGCTATACCGATTATTAGGGAGAAGGCTACGGAACCCCAAGCTATCGGCCCTTTGAACTCGACTTCTTCCTCCTCCAAGGCTACATCTGCCGAGAAAAGCAGAGTGCGCATGCCCAGGACCAATGTATCCCAGAGTATGATTATGGCCCGCAGGAAAGGAAGCCTGCTCACTGGGCCGCCGTATATTTTAGCATTCAGAGGCTCGCTGTGGACGATTATCTTGCCCGTAGGACCTCGGACGGCCACGGCCATGTGCTTGGCTCCGCGCATCATCACCCCTTCGATGACCGCCTGTCCTCCATAGCTGAATTCACCCAAGTTATCTGCCTCCAATTCGAAATCTGTCTGATTGTACACTAGAGGACGCCAGGTGTCAACTTCTGACGGACGCACCTTTATGCTAGGCCCAGTTCCCGCAGTTTCTCATCTGTAGGAATGCCTTCTGCCGTCCAGCCTCGCAGTTGGTAATACTCCTCCAGCATGGCCTCCAGATCGGGCAGCACGCCAGCCGCGCTGCCGGTGGGTCGCGCGTGGGTCAGAAGCCGCCGTGGGAGGGTGTCGTCCGCCCCGGTGATGCCTAATCGGACGTTGATCATCCGCTTGAGGTTGAAGAGCCTCTCGCCAACGCGGATGAGGTCGCTGGAGTTCCAATCCCAGCCCATGGCCAAGTTCAGCCATTCTACCACCGTCTCCGGCCCCACCAGGCCCTTGACGATGAACTTGCACAAACCCAACGGATTGTACACGCTCATGTAGTTTTGAAAGTCGTAGACTACCTGCGCCTTACCAGCGCTGTCCAGACGGTCGTGCTCTCCCGCCTGGCCCCAATCCTCCCATTCGAGGCCATAGCCCCGCCAATAGGACAGCGCTTCGAGGTGACATCCTCCTCGGTTGGCCGTAGCGTAGTTGACAGCCATATCAACAAAAGCCCGTGGGTCGTGCATGGCTACAGCGAGCCCCTTGGCGTGAATTGCCATCTCCTCGGCCTCAGGCCCCAACCTCTCGGCCGCGGCTCGAACTCCGTCAGCGAGCACATCGCCAAGCCCCTGCCGCCGCGCAATCTGCTCCACCAACTGCAGAATGGCTTCGGCGTTGCCCCATTCGAGCTCTAAACCGCCGGTATCCTCGGCAGTCAACAACCCTTTCTCGTAAGCCTCCATGGCCAGGGCGATGGCCGCCCCGGTGGAGATCGTGTCCATGCCATAGCGGTTGCATAGTTGATCGGCCTTGACGATGGCCTCAAGGTTGTCGTTCAAGAGCAGGGCTCCAAAGGATGCCAAGGTTTCATATTCTGGCCCATGGCCCTCGAACCCAGCATAAGGTCCTTCTTTGATCTTGATCTCCTTGCCGCAGGCGATGGGGCAAGCAAAGCAGCGATAGTGCTTGTCGAGCATAGCAGCCACTATGGTCTGGCCAGAGGTCTTATGGGCTCCCTCTTTCCAACTGCCCAATAGCCAGTTCTTGATGGGTAGACCGCCATAAACCTCCGTCGCTGGCACCCCACTCGCCGTGCCGAATTCGGACAGGGCCAGGGAGTTCTCCTTGATCCAGGCCGTGGCCTCCCGCACGCTGCGACGTAACCCCTCCCGGTCAAAGTACTCTGGCCGCTGGCTTCCCTTAACGGCCACCGCCTTCAGATTCTTGGAGGCCATCAGTGCCCCCATGCCCCCTCGGCCTGCCGTCCGCGTGCCCCGGCCTAGAAACATCACACCGGCGATGCGCACCCCGTTTTCACCGGCCGGGCCTACACAGGCCACCAACGCTTTGGGGTCGGTTTCATCCAGAATGCGCTGCGCTGTCTCCTCGGAATCCAAGCCCCAGAGAGAAGAAGCCGGGCGGAGCTCGATGTGGCCGTCATTGATCCACAGGTAGACGGGCTTCTTAGCCCGGCCGGTGACCACCACGCCATCGTAGCCAGCGAAACGCAACTCTGGCCCCCAGTAGCCCCCGGCCGCCGACTCGCACCAGATGCCGGTCAGCGGTGAGCGCCCGCAGACGGACACGCGAGAAGCGGTGGGAACGAAGGTTCCCGTCAACAGCCCGTTCACCATCACGAGCGCGTTGGCCGGATCGAGGGGATCCAACTGAGGCTGCAGCCTGTCCAGAAGGATCTTGG
>JAUWYT010000301.1 GCA_030615705.1 Chloroflexota bacterium | reverse complement strand
GCAATCTCCACCTGGAGAGTTGATGTTCCTCACCTTCACCAACTCCCAACGCGGGGTAGTCTCCCCCATCGTGTTGGCGGCGTTTTCGGTGGCTGCCCGACGCTAAAGCCGTCGGGCTGAAAGAGCGAAGCGCCCTACAAGGGCGCTGAACCAGGGCGCTTCAGCGTCCTTTGTCCTTTCAGCCTGGAGCTTGAGCTCCAGGCCATTCTACAAAGCAGGAGGATTATTCATGCCCGTCATTGACTTTCACCTGCACGCGGCTCAGCCTGAGCACTACTACCCCTGGGTCGTGGAATGGATGCAGACCTTCGTGGAAGAGGATTTCCTGAAGCACATCAGGGATCTCTTGACCCCCGAGGGGGTTCAGCAGGTCCTGCGGGAGAGCGGGGTGGACTACGCCGTTGTCCTGGCCGAGATCAGCCCTATCACCACCGGGGTGACGACTAACGAGTACGTGGCCGAGTTCTGTCAAGGTGTCGACTGCCTCATCCCTTTCGCCAACATCAATCCCTTCATGGTTGCCAGGCCGGCCCAGGAACTGGAGCGCTGTGTGCACGAGTTGGGCTTCCGGGGGCTCAAACTCCTACCTACCTATCAACTCTTCTATCCTAACGACAACAACCTTTACCCCGTCTACGCCAAGGCTGAAGAGTTGGGCATCCCGGTCATGTTCCACACTGGCTCCTCGCTCTTCCGCGGTTCCCGGCTTAAGTACGGCGATCCCCTCTATCTGGATGACGTGGCTGTGGACTTCCCCAACTTGGTCATCGTCCAGGCTCACAGTGGCCGGGGCTTCTGGTACGACCGGGCTGCGTTCTTGGCTAGGCTCCACTCCAACGTTTACATGGAAGTGGCTGGCCTTCCGCCCCATAAGCTGTTGGACTACTTCCCCGAGCTAGAGCGCCTGGCCGACAAGGTCATCTTCGGCTCCGATTGGCCGGGCGTGCCAAGTATCGGAGCCAACATCGAGGCCATCCGCGCTTTGCCCCTCAGCGAGGAGACCAAGGTCAAGATCCTGGGGGAGAACGCAGCTCGAATTTTGGGGATTGAGACGAAGGAGTAGAGGTCACATGCAAGCCGATTTAGTTCTCTACAACGGAAAAATCTACACCATTCATCAGGCCAGACCTCAGGTCCAGGCGGTGGCCATCGTTGGGAATAGGATCGCCGCTGTGGGCGATGATGCTCAGATCAAATGCCTCTTGGCCCCTGGCGGGGAGGCCATAGACCTTGGGGGACGAACGGTCGTGCCTGGGCTCACCGACTGCCACATTCACTTCGTTGAATACAGCCTGCGCCTAACGCGCATTGACCTGTCGGGGGTCGAGTCCAAGGCCAACGCCATACGGCGAGTGGCGGAACGAACGCAGACCGCTAAGCCAAGGGAATGGCTGTTGGGCGGGGGCTGGGACCGCAACCTCTGGGAGGATCCGAGCTTTCCTACCAAGGAGGATCTGGATTCTGTGGCCCCTCATAACCCCGTGGCCCTCAATAGCAAAGATGGTCACACTCTCTGGGTGAACTCCCTGGCCCTGGCCAGGGCGGGCATCACTGTCGAGACTCACGGCCCACCAGGCGGGGAGATCGAGCGCCAGCCTGGGACGGGGGAACCCTCCGGCATCCTAAAAGAAAACGCCAAGCATCTGGTTACAAACGTCATCGAGAAGCCGAGTCTAGAGGCAATCCAGGCAGCGCTCAAAGTGGCTATGGCCAACGCTCAACGAGCTGGGCTAACGGGCATCCACGATTGTGAGGACGAGCTAGCTTTCACCGCTTTCCAGGAGTTATTGAAGGGGGACGAGCTGGGCCTGCGAGTGCTCATGCATATCCGAGCGGAAAATCTGGACGCTGCCATCGGGCTGGGCCTCAGGACAGGCTTCGGCAGCGATAAGTTGAGGGTGGGCGGGGTAAAAATCTTCGCCGACGGAGCCCTGGGCTCTCGCACGGCGGCCATGCTAGCGCCCTACGAGGATGAGCCGCTCAATTCGGGTATCGCGGTGACATCCAAAGAGGAGATGCGGGAACTGGTGAGTAAGGCCAGCCGGGCAGGCATCAGCGTCGCCATCCACGCCATCGGCGATAGGGCCAATCGCGACGTCCTGGACATCCTGGAAGAGAACCGTCAATCCGGCGAGGGGACGGACTTGCGGCATCGCATTGAGCACGTTCAACTGCTGCATCCGGATGACATTCCCCGCCTGGCGAAGCTGGGCATTATCGCCTCGATGCAGCCCATCCACGCTACTTCGGACATGGAAATGGTGAAGCGTCATTGGGGGGAGGAAAGAGGACGGGGAGCTTACGCCTGGCGAAGCCTAATGGATGCGGGCACCGTCCTTGCCTTTGGCTCCGACTGCCCTGTCGAGACCCTCGATCCGCTGGTGGGCATCCATGCTGCGGTGACCCGTCGGCGCGCCGATGGCTCTCCTGGGCCAGAAGGCTGGCATCCTGGGGAGCGCATCACTGTGGAAGACGCTGTGCGGGCCTACACTTTCGGTGCGGCCTATGCCTCGGGCGAGGAACAGGAGAAGGGTTCCATCACCCCGGGCAAGCTAGCCGACCTGGTCGTGCTATCCCAGGACATCTTCGCCATCGCCCCCATGGCCATCCTGGAGACCGAGGTGGAGGCCACCATCCTCGACGGCCAGTTTGTTTATCGCCGTGCCGATTTTCCGTCGGTGTGAACACAACCGCTGAGTCCGCTGAGGGCGCAGAGTTTCATTAGATTTGTTGGTTTTGGTCAGCGGTATCTTCGCCCACAGCGGTAAAAAGAGTGCGTTGCGC
>JAUWYT010000001.1 GCA_030615705.1 Chloroflexota bacterium | reverse complement strand
TCGTTGTTACCATCTAGATCTTGACTCGTGACGCTCCCCCGAGTTCTATGTGCGCCTTCGCCATGGGTTAGGTCGCTCTTTCCGTCCCAGGAGTGGGGCGTCAAATTCAGGACAACGCGCCGTCTAACACGTGGCTGCAGCTGACCGCGCTGTGGCGCGGCGTTGACAAAGGCTCCTTGCATGTGCTGGTTGTCTTTTATTGCGGTTGACGTCGCAGGCCCTGTGCACCGCTGAGCTCCATCGCATTACCCACTGCTCCAGCGCGAACCCAACGCGGCCCTTCGGCTGTGCTCAGGACAGGCCCTTCGGCTACCCCTTCGACTTGGCTCAGGCCAAGTCTCAGGACGGCGCCCCGCATCTTTTTCCCGCGCTGGCATCGGTCGAGGGTGAAGAAAGCGGGGCGGCGGGCGCGGTGCTCTGAGCGGCCCGACTGAGGCTTCGACGCTGAGCTCAGCCGAAGCGCTCGCCGAAGCCCTGTCGAAGGGTTGTGCATTTGTGCAAGTGCCGCCATTGGGGTATAATCAGGGCGGGCTAGCATCGACGGCAGCACCGATATGCGCATTGGCGCGCTGGGGGCGACGTTGACGGTGGCGTAGACTTCTGGTATCATAGGGGCGGCCCTGTCCTGAGCGTAGTCGAAGGGACTTGCCAGAGGGCCGACATTTCCGTATAAGAGCAATTATGCGGAAAAGAGTCGGTATAATCAGTAGATGGGAAAACTCGCTGGAGTGCGGACGCCAGTCCGCCTTGAAGTATATGCGTGAGGTCAAGAAAGGGGAACTCAATGGAGCTAAGCCAGGCCCCTGAACAACGACCGACGATAACGCCTCAACTTATAATGGCCAATATGCTCCTACAACTGTCGTCAACGGAACTGGAGCAAGCCATTGCCCAGGAGATGGCCGAAAACCCAGCCTTGGAGTTGCTGGAGGTACAACGTTGCCCAAAATGTGGCCTGGCTATGCCCGATGGCTACTGTCCCTCCTGTGCAAGCCCTGCCAGGGCAAGGCTTGGCTTTCAAGCCGAAATGGAAAACCCTGCCCGTTGGGAATACAGGGTTGGTAGTACGTCGTTCTCAGAGTACGATGCCGCTGACGAAAGAGATGATCTCACATCACGACTAGCCTCAAATACAACTTTAGCCGATCACCTATTACACCAACTGCGCCTAAGTCTCTCGTCTCGCGACCTGCAGATAGCCACGTACTTGGTGGAGAGCTTGGACGATCATGGTTTCCTGTGCTGTGATCCTGACGAAGTGACGTCTGTTTTCGGGGTAGATCGAACTCGCGTCGAGAATATTGTCTCCGGCATGCAAGAGCTGGACCCCGTGGGCATCGCTGCCAGAGATGTTCGAGAGTGCCTGCTGATTCAGCTTGAACACCTGCGCCACGAAGGGGCCGAGCAGCCGCTGGCCAAAGCCATCATCCAAGATCACTGGGAGGCACTGGGCAGACAGCCCCTCGCACAGATAGCCAAGGCCGTGGGGGCGACCATTGATGAAGCTCGAGCAGCCATGCAGTTCATCAAGAACAATCTCAACCCATTTCCAGCCCACGCTCATTGGGCCAGCGGTCATGAATCGCCACCCCAAAGAACGACGATCTATCCCAGACCTGATATCATCATCGCGAATAGCCCGGCTTCTTCTGACGGAGGATACGAAATCGAACTGCCCGGAGCACAAGCATATAGGTTGCGCGTCAGCGCCTCATATCTCAAGGCAATGGAGGACCTTAAGGCGAACAAGACCTTATCTGCCGAAGAGGGCGGGGGGCAATGGGAAGCATTCCTTGCCAAAGCACAGTTGTTCATCAAATCCATCGAACAGCGCTGGCGGACGCTGCACCATCTGGCACTTTGCGTGGTCAATTACCAGCGGGATTTTCTGGCCTACGGCGATAGGTACCTGAGACCTCTTACCCGTGCTGAATTGGCCGCCATGATAGGCGTGCACGAATCAACCGTCAGCCGAGCGGTAGCTAACAAATACGTTCAATTGCCCTGTGGTAGGATAATTCCCCTGGCCAGATTCTTTGACAGTTCTACAGCGGTCAAAGAGATCATCAAGGAACTGATCGCCCAGGAAAGCGAGCCACTGAGCGACAGAGAGATAGCGGAAGGACTGGCCCAGCGGGGCCATCACATCGCCCGACGAACGGTCAGCAAGTACCGCAACGCCCTGGGCATATTGCCAGCCTCGTTGCGCCGACGCTACAGAACTGTGCCAACCGCCTAAAGCCAAAACGCCCCCCGCACTGGACGCCTGTAGCCTGGGCTACGGCCCGACCGAGGCTTCGCCGTGAGCCTTCGGGCTGACCCTGTTAGGGGAAGGCTCAGCCGAACGGTTGGGCATCCAACGCTAAAGTAAGCTGGCGAAGCTTCGCCTCAAATCACAAGGGGAATTTGGAGTACCGAAGCCATGCTTCGGCGCAAGCCCTGTGAAATAGACTATTTCACGAGGCAAGCAGGGCTTGCGCACTCCAAAAACCTGACCTATTCGTCAAGAATTGACCCTATGGAGGTCTCTAGGGCGAACGGCCTGTCCAAGCGAGTTAACGATGAAGCTATGAGATTAGACATTGTGTTTGCAGTTATAGGAGCCCTATTCGGCTCCTGCCTTATGTCCTCATGCTCGACGGCCGATGGAGTTGCCACCGTGTCTTCCGTATCGCCATGGCTGTTGATCATACCTCTCGAGCTTGCCGGCTTGCTGGCTCTTGCCAGCATAGTGCTCTACACTTGGAATAAGAGCTTGCGCGCAAAGATGGCACGGCAAAGGAAGCAATTGACGGAGTCTCAACAAAAATACTGGAGCCTTATGGACAGTGTCAACGATGCCATTTTCATCATGACTGCCGGTGAGGGCGACCTTCTCGACGCCAACTCCAGAAGCGTCGAACTGACGGGCTATAGCAAAGAAGAGTTGCTCCGAATGAGGATGAGAGACCTTTTCCCGGAAGGGGAGCGAGACCGCGCTTTGGAGGAGTTTCGGCGGGTGTTGCTTATGGGGTCAGGTAATTTTGGCAAAATGACCATTGTTAGGAAAGATGGCGATTTCGTCCCCGTTGACATCAGCGCCAGGGTCGTCGAATACGAGGGGAGAAAGCTAATCCAGAACATCATGCGCAATGTAACAGAGAAGAAACGAATGGAGGAAGAAATATCACGCCGTAACCGCGATCTCTCCACCTTGAACGCCTTGGCCGCTTCTGTGAGCCAATCCCTTGACTTGGAAGAAATCATGCACGACGCTCTGGACATGATGTTGGCCCTCGTTGAGACAGAGGTGGGCATTATACATCTCATAAACGAGGGTGGCGAGAGTCTGGAGATGCGAGCACATAAGGGCCTATCCCAGAGATTCGTCCGAGAGGCCTCTAGAATCGAGGTTGGCCAGGAGGTAATTGGCCTTGTGGCCCAATCTGAGCAGATAATCGTCGAGCAGGACCTGCCGCATGCGTCCAGACCCTTCTCTCCGCTGGCCGAGGAGGGGATTCGGTCCTTCGTCAGCCTGCCCATGAGGGCCAAGGAACGGACCTTGGGGGTGATAAGCATCGGCAGTCGCTATCCTAACCACGGCTTTTCCCCACAGGACGTGGAGTTGCTTATCGCCGCCAGCAATCAAATAGGCATCGCCGTTGAGAATGCAAGGCTGTTTCGGAAATTGAAGGAAACGGTGAGCAACCTCCTGACCATGAAGCAGTTCAATGAAAACATCCTGCAGAGTATGACCAGCGGTGTGTTGACTGTCGATTTAGAAGGCAAAACCACCTCCTTCAACAAAGCTGCCGAGGCAATCCTCGGCTATCGCAGCCACCAAGTCATTGGCTTAACGGTGCAGGAGGTATTTGGGCCGAAGAGCGAGCTGCCTTCTATCATAACCAAAATCCTACAGACAGGGATACCCTGCTCTCGGCGGGAGATGACGATGCCCCGCCAGGACGGCCAAAATATCCCGGCCGGCACAGTCATCTCTGTGCTCAGAAATGACGGAGGGCTAGTAGCTGGAGCCATCGTTGTCTTCAGCGATCTTAGCGAGATGAAGGCTATGCAGGAAGAGAAGCAGCGGCTGGATCGATTGGCTGCTTTGGGGGAGATGGCCGCGGTGGTTGCCCATGAGATTCGTAACCCATTGGCTGGTATTGCGGCTGGCATTCAGTATCTGGCCGGCAAGTTCGGGCCCGATGACCCTCTCTGTAAGTCCGTTGAACTTATCCTTAGCGAGAGTACACGGCTCAATCAACTGATCGAGGATATTCTGCTTGTTTCTCGACCGCCTCAGCTCCACCGCGTGCCCTGCTACATCACCGATGTGCTCGACAGTACCCTATCGCATTGGGAAGCCCAGGCCACGACCCAGGGGATTACCATCGAAAGGTACTACGCCCCTTACCTGCCCCCCGTCCAGGCCGACGTGCTGCGTCTTGAGCGGGTTTTCTCCAACATTATGTCCAACGCTGTCGAGGCCATGCCCCAAGGAGGCCGCCTGCGGATCGCCGTGAGAAGATGTCAGAACAATGAGATGGAAAGATCCAATAACCACGGACAGAGCAAGGGCTACTTGGAGGTTGAGATTGCAGATACCGGGGTGGGCATTTCCGCCCACTTGCTTGAGAAGATATTTGAACCCTTTTTCACCACCAAGACCAAAGGAACGGGCTTGGGGCTGACCATAGCCTCTCGGATTATAACTGAGCACGGCGGGAAGATATCAGTGCGCAGCCAAGAGGGGCGGGGCACGACCTTCTCCATCAAATTACCTGTGGCGGGCTAGGAGGTTTGCGAATGGCTGCCACCGTTTTGATCGTTGACGACGATAAGGCGTTGCGCTCCTTTCTAAGTAGCATCCTTGAAGATGAAGGCTACGAGGTACTGTTGGCTGCCACAGGCGCGGAGGGAGAAGCCTTACTGGAGGCAAAGCCCATAGACGTAGTGCTTGTCGACCTTAGGCTGCCGGACGAGGACGGCATCTCCGTCTTGCGGAAGATAAAGCGAGAGGAGCCCGATGTGCAAGTCATCGTCCTCACCGCCTTCGGCGCGGTAGAAAGCGCGGTGGAGGCCATGAAATTGGGGGCTTATGACTACATAAACAAGCCATTCGATGTGTCGGAATTGAGGTTGATTATCGAAAGGGCCCTGAAAGAGTTGGCTATGCGGCGCGAGATAGAGCGCCTGCGCCGGAAGCCCGGAGGATATGCCCAAGCTTGGATCGTAGGCCAAAGCAAGGAAATGCGTCGGGTAGCTCAGATGGTGGCCAAAGTAGCCCAAGGTAATGCAACTGTCCTTCTCCAAGGGGCAAGCGGCACCGGTAAGGAAATCGTGGCCAAAGCCATCCACCAGCAGAGCCCGCGGGCGGATAAGCCCTTCGTGGTCATCAACTGCGCGGCCATCCCCGATGCCCTCTTGGAGAGCGAATTGTTTGGCTTTGAGGCGGGCGCCTTCACCGGTGCCAGGCGCCGGAAAAAGGGGTTATTGGAGGTGGCCGATGGAGGTACGCTACTCCTTGACGAGATCGGCGGCATGAAGCCGGGGATGCAGGCGAAGGTCCTGCGCGTCTTAGAGACGAAAACCCTGCGCCGTGTCGGCGGGACGACCAATATTAAGGTTGACGTCCGCTTCATCGCCGCCTCCAATCAAGATCTGCAGGCGGCCGCCCAAGAAGGGACGTTTCGAGAGGACCTCTATTACCGCCTCAACGTGGTGGTGATAAACTTGCCCCCCTTGTGCGAACGCATTCAAGACATCGGGCTCTTTATCACCGCTTTTATTGACGAGTTTAATCGGACGGTGGGCAAAAGCATCGTGGGCGTGTCCAGCGAAGCTCTACAGTTGATGATGGGCTACCGCTGGCCAGGCAATATCCGCGAGCTGAGAAATGTTATTGAGCGAGCAATGGTGCTTTGTGATGGCCAGGAGATACAGCCGGGCCACCTTCCCGCTGAGCTCAGCGATAACATCGTTCCTCTAGGCGGTCTAGGGCCATCGAGATTGCGCATGGCCCTCCCTCCCAAAGGGGTGAACCTCAGGAACTTGGTGTCCCAATTGGAAGAGCAGTTGATCAAGGAAGCTCTAGCTAAGACTGGTGGCAACCAAACCAGAGCAGCTACGCTGCTCTCCATCTCGCGGGATGAGCTGCGTTACCGTCTGCAGAAGTATGGATTGTGTTGACCAGGGAGCGAGATGCCCCCTCCAATTGGGGAATTTTCCCCGCCCTTGAGGAAAATCCCCCTTCTTTGCCCGGCTTGGCCGTGGTTCGCAGCAGGTGAACCGCGGCCAAAGCCTTTCTGGTGGCCTGTAGCCGATATTTGGCAACAAAGTTTGCACCAGGCGGCTATTTTTGTGCCTGAGTCTCCCCCCTTTCCCCGTGAATTGGTCCAACCTTGGCACGTTTCTTGCAACAGTATAATAGTAGTGACACTGATGATCTGGCACGTGTCTAGCCCAAGAAGTTAAACCCTTGAGCTAAACTTTAGGTAGGGCGTCATCCCTTTCACCTCCTTTCCTTCAGGGAGTTGGCTCGCTCGTTCGCCCTGGAATCAGACTCTCGGTGGGCAGACCCCAAGGTGTGGGCTCTGGGTCAACACAGGATCCCCGCAGCGGGCCATGCTCCCATATTCTTACCCAAACAGCGCTGGTGACCGCCCCCGATTTGGCTCGGTCTTGGGGCGGATTCGGATTCTTACCATGCTGTTTGAGATGCGACGCTTTCTCAATGATCACTCTACGGCAACGGGCGAAGCCGATCTACCACTTGCAAGGGGCACATCCACAGACAAAAGGAGAAGCCATGGCCCCCCCAAGGATACTCATTATTGACGATGAACCAACCCTCATCTTCTTTATGGAGCAAAGCCTGGCGGAAGATCAAGAATACCTGGTTGATACAGCTAAATCAGGTGAAGAGGCGTTGGCAAAGCTAGGGACACAGGGGTATGACTTGATCATTGTTGACTTCAGATTGCCAGACATAAACGGTCTAAAGGTGATCGAGACGGCAACACAGCTTCAGCCCGGAACTCTTGCCATCTTGATGACTGCTTATGGCTCCCAAGAGGTTGAGAAACAGGCGCAGCGCCTGGAAGTTTGGAGATATGTCGTCAAACCGTTCAGCATGGAGGAGATGAAGGCAATGGTCCGTGAGGCCTTGGATGCTCGAGAAAAGTCCGCCACGCGGGAGAAAAGCTGCAGCATCTCAGAAGATGGCAAGGCCTCTCAAGCTGTTCGCTCGCATTCCTGGACGTCGGTTGGCTTCTGACTCAGCGGCTCGACTGAGCTCGCCGAAGTCTCAGCCGAACGGCTGGACAGCATGATGAAAGGATGGGAACCATGACCACGACCCTCCAAGTTGCGATGTCAGTATGTTTGTTCTTGCTAGGCTTGTGCTCATGCATAGCAGGGCTCTGGACTATTTTATCTAAAGAATATCAACGAGCGCTAAAGAGCATCTCGGCCCAATCGGCTAAGATCAGCAGCAAGGCCATCACCGATGCTGGGGTGGCCCCCCTCATCGAGGCCAGCTCCAGGCTAATCGAGGCCATCAGTCAACTAATTCGCACGGCCGTTGGCGTTGGGGTATTCCTCTGCCTGGCCGGGGGAATGCTGTGCTTGGTGGCCTTCTGGATGCTTTCTACGCTATAAGGAGAGGGACGATGTTCGATCACCAGGTGCAAGAAAGTAAGAATAGCTCAGCGGGTCTCCCCCACTCCCTCGATCAGCCGCTTCTGCGGCAATACCTGCAAGGTATGCGAGATGACCCCCATCTAGCCGAAGTCAGCACGCATTACGTGGCCCTCAAGGTGAGGGCAGAGCGGGGGAAAGAGCAGAAAGATGCCTTGGAAGCAGTTAGAGGGCTGGACAGGTCGGTTGTCCATGGGCATTTAGGCGCGGGCAAGACCACCTTGCTGCAACGCCTGGCGTACAAATGCGCCGAGGAGGCCCTCCCGCCAGGACACGAGGCCGCAATCCCTTTCCTTCTCGATCTATCCCTGCTGCAAAGCGACGAGGGGATAAGGGGGCTGCTGTTGGAGGCCTTTCGTCGCTATCAGCCAGCAGCTGGCGATGCGGCCTTGCAAGCTATCCTAAGCCAGCAAATGCCCTTTTTCCTGCTTGACAACCTGGATAGGGTGGTGGATAACCGCCTGCTGGAAGAGCTGAGGTCTTGGCTGGCATCCTGCACCCAGGAATGCCCCTCGGCAAGGGTGGTCATCGCCTGCCGCACCCAAAGCCTGCCTGCACACCGATCCTGGCTGGGGCATATCCCAGCTTTGACCATCCTCGAGCTGAACGACGGCTCAATGGAACAGATCTTGCGTCAATATGCGCCCGAAAAGAGGGCAACAGACTTGAGCCTGGGGCTGAGAAGAGATGGCCGCCTATGGGATCTAGGACGCCATCCGCTCTTCCTCAGAGCTATCGTCAACTTGGCCGCGTCCTCTGGAGAGCAAGGCCCATGGTGGAGCCGTAGCTGCGCCATCAAAGAAGCCGTGCGGATCGCCTTGGGTATGGCAAAGACAAGCCAGGTCGAGCGATGGTTAGAGGCCGATGGCCGTGGGCTGGCCGAATTGGCTTTCGCCCTGCAAGAAGCACGAACTGACAGCCTAGGGAAGCAAAGATGCAGTGAGATAATGGCCGAAGCCGACCAGCGGCTCGACGATGCCCTCCGCAGCGGCCTGCTGGTCTTGGCGGAGGATGGCAAGAGGGTGAGCTTTTTCCACGCTCTGGTGCAAGAGTTCTTTGCCGCTTCGGCGCTAAAGCAAAGATTGAAAGATGGCCTGGACCTGGGCCAGTTCGTCCAGGACAAGAGCACCCGGAAGAGATGGCAAGGCCCCCTCCTGCAACTCTACGGCCTGGCATCCGACCGCCTGGGTTTGATCCGAAGGCTCCTAGATACCCAAGCTGGATACGAGGTGATCCGCTTAGCCGCACGATGTCTGGTCAGCAACGAAGACCAGCAAGGGCTATGGGAGCAAGTAAGGCGTCTGATGGAGCTGCCCCTTCCCAAGGCCGCTGCCTATCAATTGGGCATAGCTCTAAAGGAGCTAGGGGAGATGGAGGCGGCCACCATGGCCCTGACCGAAGCCTTGGCCATAGGACCTCCTGACAGCCTATTGGCGCCTATCTATCGGCATCCGGTGCCAAGCGCCGCGCTTTCCACAGAAGATTGGCAGCCCGGGAAGGTCATCTACCACTGCAACTTGGGCGTTATCCATCGGGAACTGGAGCGCGGCAGCGAAGCCGTAACCGAGTTGCAAAGCGCTCTTCACGAGGCTGGTCGCCTTTATGCCGGGATATGCTATGAGCTAGGTCTAGCCTACTGGAGGCAAGGTAACTACGAAGACGCCCTTGAGGCCTTTCATCAGGCTTTGACCTGGCAACCCGAATCAGTGGCATACCTTTACCAAGCCGGGGTCACTCTCAACCGGTTGGGACGCTACAAGGAGGCCTCGGAAAAGCTCGAGCAAGCACAGGCCCAGAGCCCGGAGCAAGCAGACATATGTCGGGAGATCGGCTATTCCTGCCAGCAGCAGGGCTGGTATGATGAGGCTTTGGATGCGCTCGAACGGGCCATCGAACTGGCCCCCGAACAAGCCTCCTTGTATCAAGAGGCCAGTGTTGTCTTAACGAAGCAAGGCCAATACGAGCAAGCTATCACCTATCTACAGCACGCCCTGGCTCTGCAACCCGACCAAGCCCCTTGGCACGACGAGTTGGGGGCACTCTATGAGGCTGCAGGGCGCTGGGAAGAGGCCTGCAGGGAATACGAGCAGGCTGTGGCGCTTGGGCCGACCAAAGCGGCCTACCACCATCACCTCGGCCTGGCCTGCCAATGCATAGGGCAGCATAGAGAAGCCATCCGATGCCTGCGCCGCACGGTGGAGCTTTCGCCCAATCAAGCTGATTGGCACGGCGACTTGGCTTCAGCTCTGGGTTTGCAAGGCGAACACGTCGAGGCACTGAACCAGTATCGAAGAGCCATGGCCCTCGATCCCCACAAGGCCGATTATCACTACGGCGCAGGGTGTTCGCTCTATCATCTAGAGCGATATGATGAAGCCTTAGCGGAGCTAGAGGAAGCCATTGCCTTGGCCCCTAGCCACGCAGCAGCCCATAACCAGAAGGGGATTATTTATGAGCTTCACGGGCAATTGGAGCAGGCCCTTGACGAGTATCGCCTGGCGTGCGACTTGGAGCCCGACCAAGCCCTCTACTTTCGCAACCTGGGCGTGCTGTATGGTCAGCTAAGCGACAACGATCGTGCCCTGGAGATGCTGCAACAAGCTACCCAATTGAAGCCTGACTACTGGGATGCCTATGGCCAACAGGGCAAAATCTACGAGGGGCTAGACGCTTACGAGGATGCCTTGACCGCCTATGGAAAGGCTGTTGAAGTAGAACCAAAGGCAGGGGTTTATCGGCTGAGAGCGGGCATAGTTTGCCAACAGCTAGGTCGCCATGACGAGGCACACGCTTTATTAGAAGCAGCGCGCAACCTTCTGCCTGAGAACCCGATAGCGCATTATCATCTGGGCTTGGCATACGCCCACCAGGGTGAACGTGAAAAAGCCTTGGGCGCCTACCGGCAAGCTGTGAGCCTCGATCCTCAAGAGCCGAGCTATCACGCCAGGCTTGGCCTAACCGCGTATCGCTTAGGGCGGCTGAATGAGGCCAAAGCCGAAACATTGCGAGCTTTGGAACTGAGTCCTGCCGACGCCACCATTCGCGCCCAGTTGGGAAAGATAGCCGAGGCTAAAGGGGAGCATGAGGAGGCCCTAGCCCAATACCGGCAGGCCATCGAATTAGCTCCGCAGGAGGTGGAGTACAGACGGAGGGCCGCCTTAATCTACCGGCAGAGGGGGCAATACGAAGAAGCCTTAGCCGAACTAGGGGCTGGCTTGGAAATAGCCCCCGAAGATGCGGCTCTTCACAGTGAGCTGGGCAACATCTATGAGCTCCGCAAGGAATACAAGGAAGCCCTGAGGAGGTATGATCAGGCCATAACACTGAATCCATTGGAACCTTCCCATCACCTTAACAAGGGAGTGATTCTGCGACAATTAGGACGACACGATGAGGCCATAGGCGAGCTAGAGAGGACCATCCAGCTAGACGAAGAATGTGCTATGGCCCACCACCAACTGGGACTAACCTTTGAGGTGCAGGGCCGAGACCAAGAGACGGTTGCTGCTTACCGACGGGCTGTGGAGCTTTCACCTCAGACCCCAATTCCTTACTATGACTACGGTCGAGCTTGTCAACGCTTGGGTGATCACGAAGAGGGAATTGCTGCCCTGCAACGTGCTCTGGCGCTGCAGCCGAATTGGGCCGGGGCCCACTACCACCTGGGTCAGTCTTATCAGCAACGAGGCAATTTGACCGAGGCTCTCGAGCATTATGAACAGGCTGCCAAGCTGGCCCCTCCAGAGGCTGCCTACAAGGGCGCGATCGGTCTGACATGCAGACAGATGGGGAAGATGGATGAGGCCATCGCTGCTTTGGAGGAGGCGATTGCCTTAGACCCCAACGACCCGGTTCTACGTAGCGAATTAGCGAAGACGTTCGCCGATAAAGGTTGGCTAACGGAAGCCGTCAGCCAATATCAGCGCGCAGCCAACTTAGCTCCTAATGAGGCTACTTACCATCGCCATATAGGAGCTACGCTTCGCCAGCTAGGAGAATATGACCGGGCTACAGAGGTTCTTGAGAAGGCGGTCACCTTGAAGCCTGACGATGCCCAAACACACTATGAACTGGGCCGGACCTATCACGAATTGGGTTGGCATGCCAAGGCTGTGGCCGAATACGAGGAAGCGGCTGTCTTAGCAACTGATCAGCCCCTCTACCACCTTCGTCTTGCTGGAGCTTTGCACGAGCTGGGCCAGGGCGATCGAGCCGCCCTCGTCCTGACGAAAGCCATTGCCTTAGACCCAGACGACCCCCAGGCCCATTGTCAATTGGGCACCATATTCCAAGAACAGGGACGCTATGAGGAAGCCCTCACAGAGTACCGGCAGGCGGCGTCTTTGGTCCCCCATCAAGCAGTCTATCATCGCCAGGTTGGCTTGATGCTATATCACATGGGCGAATATGAACAAGCCGTCGAGGCCCTGCGAGAAGCGGTGGCTTCGGACCTGGATGACGCGGAGGCTCGTCACCTGCTGGGGAGGGCCTGCGAGCAACTCGGCCTTTACGCCGACGCCTCGGCCGCCTATGAGGAAGCGGCCTCCCTGGAGCCGGAGGAGGCCGTCCATCATCGCAAGGTGGGCCTGCTGGCCCACAAACTGGGTGAGAATGACAAGGCGATACAATCCTTGAAAAAAGCTACCTCCTTGAAGTCGGCCGATGTTGAAGCCCATTATGCACTGGGCACCATCTACGAGGCCCAAGGACGCTGGGAGGAGGCTCTAGCCGAATATCAAGAGGTAGCTAACCTGATGCCAGATGAATCGCTCTACCAACGGGCCTATGGAACAATCTTGCGCAATCTGGAGCGGTATGTTGAGGCCACAAACGTCCTGGCTAAAGCCCTGACCTTAGATCCCTCAGATGCAGAGGCCCACTGGCAATTGGGGGCCACACTTGAGGCCCAAGGGCATTACGAGGAAGCTCAGTCCGAATACAGGAAGGCCACCGAGTTGAACCCCGACGAACCTCGCTATCAATTGCGGTTGGGCATCATCTGGCGGAAGCTCGGACAGCGGGCTTGGTCCTTGAGGCAAGCCGGCATCTCTGAGCAGGCCCCCTCGGCGGATGATTATGAAGAAGCCATCGCCACCTTACGGAGCGCTATGGCCTTAGGGGAGGACTCGCCCGAGGCCCACGCCGAACTAGGGACCATCCTTGCCTTAAGTGGGCAACATAAGGAAGCCATCGGCGAGTTTGAAAAGGCCCTGGAGGCCGCTCCGTACGAAGCCTTTCATCACCGTGCGTTGGGGATAGCTTACCGATTGATGGGGAAACAAGAGGATAGCATCCGGGAGATGCGTATGGCGGAGAGCTTAGACCCAGATTGTGCTGAGACTCACTATGAATTAGGTCTAAGTCATAAGCAGGCAGGACAAGCGGAGCAAGCTGTGGCGGCTCTAAAGAAGGCTACACAACTGGATCCCACGGAAGCGTTGTATCATCATATGCTTGGGCTGATGTTGCATGAGGTGGGGCAGAACCAGGAAGCCAGTGCCGCTTTAGGGAAAGCTGCAGAGCTCAAATCGGGTGTCGCCCCGTGGCACAACACCTTGGGCAACCTATATGCAGAACAAGAGCGTTATCAATTGGCCTTGGAACAGTATCTGCGTGCCGCAGAATTGGCGCCCGAGGAGCCTGAATATCCACGTAATGCGGCTTTAGCTTACGCTAAGATGGGAAATGATGAACAGGCCGCAGCCCTCTTGGAAAGGGCTATCCAACTGCAACCGGACAATCCCCGGTGGTGTTCAGAATTGGGCGATATCTACCGCCGGCAAGGCCAACATCGCAGAGCACGAGACATGTATCAGCGAGCCAGCGAGCTTGCACCCGAAGAGGCCGCTTACTTGCTCAACCTGGGCGTTGTGGCCGTTGAGTTAGGCGAAGTTGCTGAAGCCTTGGCGAAATTCAATAAGGCTATCGCCTTGAGGGGCGACTATACCCCAGCCTACGAACGCCTGGGCGACCTCTATGAAAGGGAAGAACGGTGGGCGGAAGCCCTAGCGACCTACCAGCGAGGCTCGACTCTGGAGCCGAATAACGCTTTCTACCACTACAAAATGGGTGTGATTTGTAAGCGGATGGCTCAACATCACGAGGCCACCGAGCATCTGGAGAAGGCGCTCGAGTTACAACCCAAAATGACCGAAGCTTACGGGCAAATAGGTGAAATATACGAGGCCCAGCAGCGCTACGATGAGGCTTTGCAGGCCTATCAGCAGGCCATTGTGGTAGAGCCCCACGAAGCAGCCCATCATGGCCAAATAGGCAGGCTGTGCCGGCAACTAGGGCACTTAGACAAAGCCATAGCCCACTTCAGGCAGATGATCCAGCTCCAGCCTAGCAATGCCGTGGCTTACTATGAACTGGGCAAGTCCTATGAATTGCAGAATCAATACGATGAGGCTCTAGATGCCTACCTCGAAGCCGCCAAGCGGGATCCGGACACGGCAGAGTACTACTACAACGCTGGCATAATGTACAAGCAATTGAAACAATACCCTGAAGCTGTGGAGATGCTCCGCAAGGCCGTCACATTGCAGCCAAATAACGCCAATGCCTATAAACAATGGGCGGCGGTAAGTGCCCTGGCCTTTCTCGGGCGGCAGCGGAAAAGCGGCTAATGTAGGAGGTTCACCGAACAAATGAAGGCAACCCAGTACTATGCAGCCATCGAAGCAAGCATCAAGCTAGGTTATCTCGACTATGCCATAGCTGCTGCCAAGCGGCTCTTGGAAAGCTTGCCTGGACACATTCCCGCCCGCTGCTTGCTAGGTCAAGCCCTCTTGGAGAAGGAGCTCCTGGATGAAGCCCGCCAGCAGTTCGAGGCCGTTTTGCAGTTCGATCCTGAAAACACGGTAGCCCGTGAGGGCCTAGGGCGAACCTATCGGAGAGAAGGCGATCTGGCCCGGGCCATCCAAGAATATGAACGCGCTCTGCACATACAGCCAACCGACCGAAGGCTCAAAGAAACGCTCTTGAGCCTCTATTGTCAGTTGGGTTCCCCCGACACGGATGTGGGACTTCCTCCCGCCGCCTCGGCCAGGCTGCACTTGGATAGAGAATCCTTCAGCCAAGCCATCGAGTTGTGTGAGGCTGCGCTAGCCGAAGGGCCCCTGTACCTGGAGATCGCTCTAACCAGGCTGGAGGCGTTGTGGAGAGCCGGCCATCGGGAAGCGGCCAGAAGAAGCGCCCAGGCCACAGTGGAGAGATGGCCGACCTGTGTCAAGGGCAAACTCATCCTAGCCGACCTGTTGCTGGGCAGCGGGGACGACGCGGAAGGCAGTGCTCTGCTTCATGAGGCTCAGGCTCTTGATCCCTGCGGCATTGTGGCACATCGGGTCTTCAAAGATGCGAATCCATATGCCGCTCTCTGGGCGTGGGATGTTGATCTCTCGCTCCCGTCTCCACCACCTGAAATCGAACAGGCATTGGGGAGGCAAACGAGCGAACCGAGGAGAGCTTGGAAAGGCGCGGCTGAGAAGCCGCGTCTAGGTAGCCACGACATTGCTGTCATTGCTTCCCAGCCAGTTCCAAGAGGGCAAGCGGGTAGGAATGCAGCCAAGGGAGCAAACACATCAGGGAAAAATCATAGCCACTCATCTAGGTCCTCCCCCCAGGTGGAATTCAACGAGTCCCCCTTGGCCACCCCTTTGCCCTCCCCGATCTCTGTCGGTGGACGGCAGCCAGAGAATAGTGCAAACCAGGCAGCAATGGTGGTGGAGGAGGCCCAGGCCGAGCTGGATCGTCTGATCGAGTTGCTCTCACTGGAGGGCACACAACTACCTAAGGCTGGGGACAGAGAAGCTGCCCCCCTGTATTTGATCATTTCCAATAAGGATGGTTTGAAGAAAGAATATGGACAGCTCGGCTTCGCTCAACTGGACGAGGACTTGCGCAGGCTCAAGCAAGCCATTGAAGGCCACACTAGCTCGGAGGCTACGATCGTCTACGTAGATGATAAACCCTCCCTGGCCTCGTATGGGCTGGAACCCGTGGATCCGACTAATCCTTGGCAGATCAAAACCCTTGTAGATAAATTGGATGCTGGCCTGGCCGAGCAAGGCCGAGAGGTTCGATATGTTCTGATCGTGGGTGGAGACTCCATCATACCTTTCCACCGCCTACCTAACCCCACGGACGATCAGGATATGGACGTCCCCTCGGACAATCCCTACGCATCGCGGGACGCCAACTATCTCATCCCGGAAAGGGCGGTAGGGAGGATGCCCGGTGGAGAGGGGGAGGGGGTGGGTTTCTTGCGCTCCCTTATCCAAACGGCCATAGCTGGGCATCGAAGGCCAGCCGTGTCTAGGAGACTACTGAGCGCCATGCTCAGAGCATTCTGGCCAGCGAATCGAGCCCTGCGGAATGGACACAGCTTGGGATATTCAGCCAGCATTTGGAGAAAGGCCTCCCGTGCTGTGTTTCAGGTTATCGGCGACGGTTGCCAACTAAGAATCTCGCCTCCCCTTACTTATCAAGAGTTTGGGGGTGCAGAGCTTCGCTATTTCAGCTACTTCAACCTACATGGCATTGAGGACGGAGCTTACTGGTACGGCCAACGAGATACTTTGTTCCCCGCCGATTATCCCCTCTTCCCTGTGGCCCTGCGCCCCCAAGACCTCGCCGCAGTTGAGCAGGCCACCTCCATAGTTTTCACCGAGGCCTGTTATGGGGCCAACATCATGGGAAAGGATACCAACAACTCCATAGCTTTGCGGTTTCTGGCTTCGCAAGCGTTGGCCCTGGTCGGTTCGACGAAGGCCTCTTACGGCTCCATCACCCCCCCCCTGCTGGGAGCCGACCTAATTGGCAGGTACTTTTGGGAAGGGTTGCGAGCTCGTCTCACTCTGGGTGAGGCCCTAAAGTATGCTAAAGTGGCTTTGGCCAAAGAGATGTACAAACGACAGGGCTACTTGGACGGCGAAGATCAAAAAACGCTCATCAGTTTCGTGCTGTACGGAGACCCATCCCTGGGAGCTGGAATCTTTGATGGTAAAAAGGCCATGAAGATTTCGGGCTTGGGAATAGACTTTTGCCCGCCCATCTTTTGCCAAAACAGGGCCAAAAGACAAAAGCTAGGTCTTGTCTCTGATGAACTCATAGCCGGGGTCAAGAGCCGCGTCGAAGCCAGTTTGCCGCACATGGCTCAGGCAAGGGTAAGCGCAGTCCCGCTGGCATTCTGCAGTGAAAATTGTGGCGACCGATGTTCCCTTATCTCCGGGGTTGTCAAAGGGACGAGGCAGCACTTGGGGAATCGGGTCATTACTCTGGAAAAGGCCATCTCTGTTAAAGGGGATAGCGCGCACATTCAAATAGTCAAGTTAACCGTTGACGAAAGGGGCCATATTCTCAAAATGGCCATCTCCAAGTAGGGATGAGATGGAAATCAGGGCATATCCGCGGCCGAAGAACGATACAGGCATCGGCTTTCACTACTATCCCGACACGCACCATTACGGGAAACAGGACTTACAACGCTGGTTGCCCGAGCTAAAGGACATGGGAACCAGTTGGTTGGTGGTCCTGTCAGACCCCGTCAGTCCCATACCGGAGTTTTTCATTCGGGAGCTGGCGGCCAGTGAGATAGAGCCGATCGTCCGTCTCTACACGCTGACGGTCAGGCCCCTCGATCAGGGGGCCCTGGCCCGTCTGTTGGACCGCTATGCTAACTGGGGCATTCATTACGTGCATGCTTACAACGAGCCCAACCTGATGGCGGAGTGGGACCCGGAGGAATGGTCGAAGCCAGGATTAGTGGATAGGTTCATGGACATGCTGCTGCCTTGTCTTGAAACGATGAGAATGGCAGGCCTCTATCCCATGTTTACGCCTCTCAGCTCCGGCGGCAACTACTGGGACACCGCCTTTCTTAAAGCAGCTCTGGACATCGTCATCTTAAAGGGTAAAGATCGCCTTTTCGAAACGATGACCGTGGGCATGCATAACTATGCTTTCAACAAACCCCTAACCTGGGGCAAGGGTGGCCAAGCCCACTGGCCAAAGGCCAAGCCCTATCACACCCCCTCAGACAGCGAGGATCACCTGGATTTTTACCTCTTTCAGTGGTATGACGAAATCATCCGGACGCGAGTGGGGCATTCTTTACCGCTTATCAGTTGCGAAAATGGGGCAATGATTGGCGACCGCCAGCATGAGCGGTTCCCAGCCGTTGACGAAGCCAGGCATGCCCAGGCCCACGTGGAGATGTCACGAATGTTAATGGAAGGCCAATTGCCGGACTATGTGTTTAACAACGCCTTTTGGCTGCTTTGCAACGGTGAAGAGAATCCCTTTGAGGGACAAGCTTGGTATAAGCGAGATGGGGGTCGCTTACCGGCCGTCGAGGCCATGAAGGGCATGCTCAAGCACCCGCGAAGATTCAGTGGTAGTGATAGCCCCTCCCTGCCTCGCCCCGATGATCCGACCAAAGGCCTCTACCATTATCTGCTATTCCCTCAGTGGAAATGGGGCGTCTCAGAATGGTATTGGCGATTGGCCATCGAGTATGTCAAGGCTTTTAGACCCACTTGTGGCTTTGACCCTGAGGACGCTAAGCTAGCCCAATTTGTGACCATCATTGGCGACCCCCGAGGTGTCAGCGAGGCGGTAGAGGAGCAATTGTGGGCAGAGGGGTGTCACGTGGAGCGCATTGCTGGCTCCGATGCGGCAGAGACAAAACAAATCCTGGACGATCTGGCCAAAAGAGGAAAAAGGTTCCTCAATAGCGATGGAAGCTAAAGCCATACCCATGAATTGGCGGGAACAGCTATGGATGTAGCCAAATTGCTGGATGAATTGGAAGTGGTCATCGAGGAAGGCTGGTCCATCCCCTTAGCCAAAAGGACCCTGGTAGAACACGGGACTTGTGTGTATCTCATTGATTTGCTGCGCACCGCCTTGCCCGAGGACCTCGCGGAGGCACAACTCATCAAGCAAAATGAGGACAAGATACTGACTGATGCGCGAGCCCAGGCGGAAGAGATCGTGCAATTGGCGCGTAGGCAGGCCGATCTGATCTTGGGAGAAAGTCAACTGATGGAGATGGCAAAACTCCGCTCGCGAGCCATCGTTCAGCAAGGCGAGCAGCAAGTTGCGAAGATAGTGCAAAGGGCGCAAAACTATGCCGATGAGGTGTACCTCAAGCTGGAAAGGGACTTGAACTTTCTGTTGGCTGAGGTTAAGGACATGGTGGCTCGAGAAAAGCACGCCCTAGCCGAGGCGGAGAGGGATTTCCAAGCACGGGATTGGAGACGAGGAACAAGGTTACCTGTAGGTCGGAGAAACGATGTTCCTAGGTGAGTTTCATTGTACTACCGACGGTAACGGAAGATTGACTATTCCCATCGAGTTCCGGGCTAAGCTAGCCGAGGGACTGATTGTGACCCGGGGAATCGAGAGATGCCTGTTCGTGTACCCTGCTGAAGAGTGGCGAAAGCTTGCAAAGAGAATGCAATTTCGACTTCCTCTCACTAGCCGGGATGCTCGGGCTTTCGCCCGCCTGATATTCGCGGGAGCCTTGGTCTGCGTTCTAGATGAACAAGGCCGAGTTCCCCTGCCCAACAACTTGCGGCAATATGCGGGCATCGAGGATGAGGCCATCGTTGTCGGTCTATACACTCACTTAGAGATATGGAGCCCCCGACGTTGGCAGGAGATTGTGGCTCAGATGGCTAAAGAAGGAGCGGCCGTAGCGGAAAGCCTTAGCCACCTGGGGATTTAGCTTGAACGTCAGGACGTTTAAGATAACGAAGTCGGAAAGAGCCTTAACGCTGTTGATCTTTTGCCGCCAAACAGCCTAAAGGCAGGGCTTCGCAGACTTCACGTCCATCAGGACCTGCATCAGACTGATTGATAAGGAGAACGAAGGGGTCTCGGGAACTCGACGACCTTCGCACAGCTCTTAAGACAGGAGATTTCAGCATGGAGATAGAGAACTGGAACGGGGTAGCGATAAAGGTTACCGGCATCGGTGGAGCCGGCAGCAATGCTGTCGATCGCATGATCCAGATAGGCATCCCCGGCGTTGATTTCATTGCCGCCAACACCGATGCCCAGGCGCTCGCCCGCTCAGAAGCACCTTGTAAGATCCAGTTGGGAGCGAAGCTCACCAAAGGATTGGGAACTGGCGGGAACCCAGCCGTTGGAGCTAAAGCCGCCCAGGAAAGCCGAGAGCAACTTGGCAAAGCCCTGCATGGCGCTGATATGATATTCATCGCTGCGGGCATGGGGGGTGGCACAGGCACAGGCGCAGCACCTATCGTGGCCCAGATCGCTCGGGCGCAGAAGGCCCTGACCATCGCCGTGGTCACCAAGCCTTTTGCCTTCGAAGGTACTAAGCGGTTGATCATCGCCGAGGATGGGATCGCGCGCCTCAAGGAGGAAGTAGACACACTGATCGTTGTTCCCAACGATCGCTTGCTCGAAATCGTCAATGAGCAGATTTCATTGGATATTGCTTTCCGCATCGCCGACGAAGTGTTACGCCAGGGAGTTCAGGGAATCTCCGAGTTGGTGACGCGGCCTGGCATAGTCAATTTGGACCTCGCAAGCGTTAGGTCCATCATGGGGCTGGCAAGCGGGGCCCTGATGTCAATTGGCCAAGGGCAAGGGGGGGACAAGGCTACCGAGGCAGCCAGGACAGCTCTTGAGAGTCCGCTTCTCAACATAAGATTGATCAGTGGGGCAGAGGGTATCCTGGTCAACATCACGGGAGGAGCTGACCTCAGCCTAGCAGAAGTCAGCCAGGCCATGGAGATAATATCTCGGGCGGCCAAGCCCGAAGCTGAGATCCTTTTCGGCGCCGTCATCGATCCGAAAATGGAGGGCCGGGTCCAGATCACCTTGGTAGCCACGGGGGTGAGAGTCGAAGAGTTGACGACCGCCCCCCTGCCACGGGCAGAGCGCCTTTTCATCGGCAGAGATATTTCCGATGAGCCCCTTTTCGGTCGCCCCCTAACCGATTGGGCCAAACCGGCGTCCTCGCCGCTCACCTATGAAGTGGACTTGGCCGCAAGATCGCCAGTGCACTCCCTGATCGGCGGGGAGGACCTGGACGTGCCCGCCTTCCTACGGCGTCGCAGGCTAGGTAAGTGAAAGAGGAGCTGGAGGTTGCCTAAGCTAATTCCCAAATATGTTTCTAAGGCTAAAGAAACAGTGCGCAAGAAGTTTCCCGAGATGACTGGCATCAAGCCGACTGTGTCCGCTAGAAAGGCTGGCAGCAAAGGAAGGAAAGGCACCGAGACCCTCTACGTCTTGACTTTCCAAAAAAGCATCTTGCTGGAGGATGGGGGACACCTAATGCGAGTGGTGCGCGTCACTATGGATCAAAGGGGGAAGATAATCAAGCTCACCACCTCCAAGTAGCACTATCTCGCCAATAGCCTTGTACTGCCATATCTTTGCCCCTTATCCTGGGATATCGTGGGAGGACAGCCATGCTAGCTCTAGCTTTCTGGCGAACAATTGCTTCCATCATGCAAGCGCTGTTCAGAGCTACATCACGACCATCACCCTCAAGGAGCCCATCCAGACGGCAGGAACGCCGCGCAGCAGGGCACCGCCATAAGCTACTGAACATAGTGATGCTGCTCGCGTTTGCCTATTTTGTGGGTTGCTTGCTGGGCCTTCTCCTTGCCCTAAAGGGCTTCTAGCTTGGCCATAATGCTCAGTGAAAGGCGATTGCTTATGGAGATAGCCAGATACCCCCGTCCTCCCCGGGATACAGGCGTGGGCTTTCATTGGTTCCCCGACGAGCAGCATTATGGCAAATCGGTTCTCGATGCCTTTTTACCTGAACTGATAGCTATGGGCACTAGTTGGCTGGTGTTACCTTCGACCTTGGATAGGCCCATCCCTGAATACTCCATCAAGAGTCTACTGGGGGCAAATATCGAGCCCGTCATCAAGATCAATACAACCTACGACTGCTGCCTTGACCAACAGCATCTTCGCAGGTTGTGCGAGACCTACGGTCATTGGGGAGTGCACTACATATTCATTTTTGACCAGCCCAACCTGATGCGCGAGTGGAAGCAATGGAATGCTCTAGATTTGCCCGATTGCTTCATGGATTATCTGTTGCCCTGCTTGGAAACGATGTTCGCTATCAATGACGTCGTTCCCGTCTTGACTCCATTAGCCCCGGAGGGCAACTACCATGACCTGGAGTTCTTGAGAAGATGCCTCGATGTCGTCAACTCCAAGGGCAAGGATTATCTCTATGACAAACTGGCCATCGGCATTCACAATTACGCTGCAAACAAGCCCCTTACCTGGGGCAAAGGCGGGCAAGCCGATTGGCCGTGCGCGCAGCCATATAGATGCCCCCCAGGATGCGAAAACCATTGCGGCTTTTACATGTTCGAATGGTATGACGAGATCGTGCGTGAGCGTGCTGGCCATTCCTTGCCCTTCATCTGCGCTGGCAACGGGGTGCTTGTTGGCTGCCGCGAGCACGATTATTATCCTTCCATTGATGAAACCCTTCATGCTCGGCGCAGCCTTGAAATGGGTCAGATGCTGATGCGCAGCCAGGTCCCGGCCTATATCTTCAATAACGCCTTCTGGGTCCTGTCAGCGGAGGATAGAAGCGACTTCGCCAAGCACCGCTGGTACACGCCGGACGGCAAGCCAGCTCTGCCTCAATCCATTGCAATGCTGAAGGGCATGCCAAAGCAAACGCGGCGACCGGCTACTACCGCCCCCAAGAGCCTCAGGGTATTGATAACCGACAATAAAATAGTAACTATGGATATGGAGGAGTATTCGAAAGGGGTAGTGCGTCAAGAGATGGGACCGGGCAAGCGCCTGGAAGCCCTGAAAGCTCAGGCAATCGCAGCCCGCAGCTATGCCGCGGCCGCCGTCCGGCGCCCACGGCACGGCGACGCTGCCGTCTGCACCACCACCCACTGCCAAGTGTGGTCACCCAGGCGCTACGAAGATACCAATCGAGCGGTGGATGAGACCACGGGCGCGGTCGTCACCTACGATGGCGACATTGTCAGCACCTACTATTTTGGGCACTGTGATGGACAGACCCGCAACAGTGAGGATGTATGGAGGCGGGCCTTGCCTTACTGCCGCAGTGTACCCTGCATTTGCGGATACAAAACCATGTACGGCCATGGCATAGGCATGTGCCAACGCGGCGCTATGGCAATGGCTGAACAGGGCGCCACCTGTGAGGAAATCATCAAGTATTACTACACCGGGGTTACCATTGTGGGAAACGTGGCTCCTCCCTTACCCAACAAGCTACAAACCTGAGCATGGGCAAGGCGGCTTCCAAGTGCTGGCCCTGTGGAATAAATATCCCATGGGCTAGCCCCCGTCGAATCAATATTCCACAGGGCTGGCTTGGGCCGATGCCATCTATGCCATTCGCTTCCTCGGCCAAGCGTTTCGGGCTGAGGTCCGCGCAGACCTCGTCTATCCCACCTTCCGCCAAAAAGCCTCATACCCCGCCTCTTTCAGCCGCACCAAGGAGGTCCGATAGGGGTTGCAAATCTCCTCCTCGAGGTAGCCCT
>JAUWYT010000142.1 GCA_030615705.1 Chloroflexota bacterium | reverse complement strand
ATGGGGGTAGTCAACGCGCCGTAGGGCTTGCGCTTTTCCTCACCGGCGTGTACGGCCTGCGTTGAGAAATGGTTCGTCATAAACGGTCTCCTTTCCAGTCGTTTTACGACCAATATGATTGAGGCTTTCTTATCGGAGAGGAGAGGGGGAACCAAAAAAAGCCTCTTCAGCAGGTATCGTGAAGAGGCATTCGCGCCATTGCCACGCTCTCATCTTTCACAACCCACTGAGGGTCTGCCGGAATTGGCACCATGACTTGCGTTTCATCGCACAGTCTGGTTGCCGAGGCTTCACAGGGCCGGTCCCTCCACCTCTCTTGATAAGAAGACTCTCATCCAGTGATATTCAATTGTTAGGGGAGATAATACCACAACCGGGGCAGAATGTCAAACTTAAGTCGCCTTAGCTTTGGACAAGACTTGGAAGTCCTCAATAAGTGGTCTCTTTCAGTTACCAAACCCCTTTCTGAGATGTGACCAGAGTCAAGTAGCTTGGACTTTTGCTTGAATGCTAGTATAATAGAAGCCTGGAAGGAAAAGATGAAATTGATCTTGGCACGGCCCATCAAATTACACAAGGAGGCTTGATCATGACTTTCATCGAAGAGATAAAGGCGCGCGAGATATTGGATTCGCGAGGTAACCCCACGGTGGAAGTGGAGGTGTTCTTGCTGAGTGGGGCGCTCGGGCGGGCGGCGGTGCCCTCGGGCGCCTCCACCGGCGTCCACGAGGCGCTGGAACTACGCGACGGCGACGCAGGCCGCTACGCCGGTAAGGGCGTGTTGGCGGCTGTGGAGAACGTCAATACGACTATCGCTGACGAGCTCATAGGCTGGGACGCGCTGGACCAGGTGGGCATTGACGAGTTTCTGATCAGCCTGGATGGCACGCCTAACAAGGGTAACCTGGGAGCCAATGCCATCCTGGGTGTTTCGCTCGCTGTGGCCAAGGCTGCGGCAGTAGAGCTAGGGATGCCCCTTTATCGCTACATCGGCGGGGTATCAGCGCGCACCCTGCCTGTCCCATTGATGAACATCCTCAACGGGGGCAAGCACGCTGCCGATTCCACCGACTTGCAGGAGTTCATGATCTCGCCCGTGGGTGCGCCAAGCTTCGCCGAGGCCCTGCGCTGGGGCTCTGAAGTTTACCACAGCCTGAAGAAGGTGCTGAAAGACAAGGGCTACAACACCAACGTGGGCGACGAGGGTGGCTTTGCCCCGAGCTTGGGTTCCAACGAGGAGGCCGTCGAGGTCATCCTGGAAGCCATCGAGCGGGCGGGTTACAGGCCGGGTGAGGAGATCTACCTCGCCCTCGACCCCGCCGCCAGCGAGGTTTACCGCGATGGGCGATACGTCCTCAAAAAGGAGGGCCGGGAACTCGACGGCGAGGAGATGGTGGCCTTCTACGAGGATTGGGTCAAGAAATACCCCATCATTTCCATCGAGGACGGCCTGGCCGAGGACGATTGGGAGCACTGGAAACTTCTTGTGGAGCGCGTTGGCGACCGAGTGCAGATCGTGGGCGACGATCTTCTGGTGACCAATGTGGCGCGAGTGGAGCGCGCCATCAAAGAGAAGGCGGCCAACTCGCTGCTCTGCAAGGTCAACCAGATCGGCACTTTGACAGAAGCCATTGCCGCGGTGCGCACAGCCCAGCGAGCCGGTTGGACGGCTGTCGTCTCCCACCGCAGCGGCGAGACCGAAGATACAACCATAGCCGATTTGGCCGTGGCCCTGAACGCTGGCCAGATCAAGACCGGCGCTCCCTGCCGCAGCGACCGCGTCGCGAAGTACAACCAGCTCTTGCGCATCGAGGAGGAGCTGGCGGAGACGGGGGTTTATGCGGGAATATCAGCGCTCTGCAATATCAAGAGATACCCCGGTCTTGGAGAGGAGGTGAAGGTAGATGAACGAGATTTGGATTACGAAGGTGGAAGAGGAAAAGCTGAGGCAATTCTACGATGAGGAAACGCGGAAAGTAGTGGAAATCCTCAAGAAAGCCGATCCTGAGAAGACAATTCGCTTTGGGTCATCTGTGTGGGGCACACCAGGTGAGGACAGCGACATTGACCTTTGCGTTCTAAAACATCTCGAAGATAGCTCTGTCTGAGAGAAACAGCGATTGCGACGCTTACTCTCACGATACGAATATGCTTACCCAGTGGACATTGAGTTACACGTGTACTCGCCAGAAGAGTATGAGGAGCGGCTGGGGAAAGGGGACCTCTTCCTCAGGGAAATCGAGAGGGGGGAAGTGGTATATGCCCGCAGATGAGTTCGAGGAGCTAGCCGCAATTTGGTTCGAGAAAGCGAAAGCAAAAGAAGGGGAGCGGTGACATAGCCGCTCCCCAATTCTATTTCTGATGGGATATTTGGGCCGCGGCCACTGCCAGGCCGATGCAGAGCCAGAAGAAGGCCACAGCGTGGGGGTAGCTAAAGAGGTAATGATCGAGAAGCCCGCCTACCAGTCCCCCCACCACTGCTGTTTGAAGGCCCAATAGGAGGGCCTCCAGGCGGGGATCATGGCTCATGCTTTTCCAACTGCGCCAGGTATAGCCAAAGAAGATGGCCATGATGGCCAGAAAGGTGCCCAGCCCCACCAGGCCCATCTCCTCAGCGATGGTCAGGTAGACGTTGGACACTCCCAGGTAGATGTCTATGTCTGGAGTGGCAATGAAACCTACGCCGATCCAGGGGTAGCGGCTGATGAGGATCAAGGCGTCCTTGTACTCCCCAAGGCGCATCTTGCTGGCCAGGTCCTGAACTTGCACTCCCTGAATGAAGTGCACGACGTATTCCTGGGTCTGCGGTAGGAGCAAGATGAGCAGGCCCGCGATGACCAGCACTGGGAGCAGCCGGCGGTACTTGACCACGCCCAGCAGTGCCAGAGCGCAGCCCAGACCGACCAATGAGCCTCGCGAGAAGGTCAGGATCAGGCAAAGACCCATCACCGCCAAGATAGGCGCCGCCAACCAGCGTTTGAGGAGCGGGCGCCGGGTGTAGAGCTGAGGAACCGTCAGAGACGCGACCAGGATCAACAGGCCGCCCAGGATGTTGGGGTCAACGGAGGTGCCGATGGCGCGCATGCGCAGCAGAGGGTCATCGCGGATGAAGCGCAGCACTCCCCAGCCGGCCGGGTAGTCGAAGATGCGCAGCGCGGAGAGGAGGCGGACGGTGAGGGCGGGGGGCAGGAAATAGAGCACCACGCCGATCAGGGCTGCCCAGAAACCAGCCAGGATGATGACCAGAACCAACTGCTCCAGCTCCTCGCGGGTTCGCACACAATTGACCGTCACAAAGAACAGGGCGATACCCAGCATGATCTCGGCGAAGCGGCGCACGGCATTGGGCGTGGGGCTGGCATGGGCCAGCCCGGCCACGAAGGAGACGAAGGCCAGGAACAGGAAGATAACGATGGGCAGCGCCAAAGGGGAGGTTACGAACTCCTTCTGTTGGCCGGTAACCAGGCGGGCCAGCCAGACAGCGAAGAGCACCGCCAGCACCAGGTTCAGAAAAGTGGGCGTGAAGCCGATCTTGATCGGCAGGGCGGCGAAGGGCAGCAGGCAGGCGATGCCGATGAGGGCCGCGAAGCCGAATTGGGTGCTCCGCAGCATCATCATTCCCCCGACGAGCGCTATCACCAAGGCTGCAGTGAGCAGAGGGGTGAGGTAGGCGATGAGCCATCCCCCGATGGTCCCCGCCCCAAGGCAGAGGGCCACCACTGCCAGGGCTACAATCCGGCGCTTATCGGACACGAAAATGGCTTGCAGACGATCGTAAGCGTAGTTGTTCATTAAGACCTCCGGCTATTTCAGTTCGCTCATTTGGTACTTGGTTACTGCACCTTTCATCCTACTACCAAGATGTCGAGGCAGTGAGGCACCGAGTCACCAAGACTACGGAACTACTCGCTTGACGCCACGTTTGATAAACGGCACATTGGACTTGATCAGATTTGGCTGATTGGCGAGCACTACATCTTGGAAAGGTGTAGTCTGTGCCAGGTACCCTCGCCAAGAATGGCGCTCGGACAACTACAGGTTTCCAGCGGCTCGACTGAGCCCCGCCCTGAGCGGGACGAAGGGCTCGCCGAAGTCCTGTAGACTCCCGTAAACCAACCCGCCTCGGCTTGACCATCGCCCATTCTCCTCATCTCCTGCCCGGCACGCATCCTGGGCCATGCCCTTGTGATTGGTTAGCGCGCCGTATCTCCTTCGTGTCTTCGTGGCTTGGTGGTTAAGCTGAAAGTTGCTCGACGGTAAACAGATACCAGTTTGGTTATTGGGATTCCACTTGGATGCTAAGAGGCAGTAGGATTCGGATGTCCTTCACCTTTCTGGGCTCATCCAAGACAGGCAAGCGCTGCCCTGTCGCCAATTCGTACATTCCAACCTCCAGCCGACATAGACCGCTTGGAGCGTCCTCATTTACAGTCAGGATGTGCTCATCTTCGATTACCTCGCCGATATCCCAGAAAGAGGTTGGGTAATCGCCCTCCAAAGGCTGGCTATCCATCTGCCCCCAGGATTTTGCCCTCCTTATCAATCAGATGGGTGAAGACGGTGTAATCGGTGCCCATCTCCTCCTCAGCCTGCCGGTAGAGAGTCAGACGGATCTCCTCGCCTGACCTGAGGTCGGCTTTGTCCACATTGTATCCGGTTAGGGCGACCTTGTTAGCCAGGTTGAAATACAACTGGTTATCAATGGCATACTCCCGACGTCCTCGGGGGACCATTTTCAACTGGCCGATGATGACGCTGTTGCCAATGGGTTGACGTGCTTGATCGAAAACAGTCAGTCCTCGTCCAGTGGAAGGGTCGTAGAGGCCTACGTCTACCCGGATCAGGCTGGGCGCCAGGGCATCCTCGCTGATAGGCAACCGATAGGTATCGCCTATGATCTCTCCTGGCCTCCATAGGCTGGTGGGATATGAACCCCAACCGTGGTAAGTATCCTCGTAGCCCACTAACAGGCCTCTCCGACCCAGAAGGTGGATGAAAAGGTAATAGTTCTCCTTCATCTCGACAAGACCTTGCCGACAGAGAGTGATGCCCAGGGTTTCACCAGGCTTGACCCTTTCCCTATCCAGTTGGTAACCGAGAAGCCGGATCTTTCCTCCCTTCGACGGGCTCAGGGCATAGCCGAAATCGGCATTCAATTGGACGACACCTGGCAAGATCTCATCGGGGGAGAAGATGGGCGGCCTGACATACGCTGGGCCCATGTAGAGAAAGGGACAAAGGACAGCGAATACGAGCATCGCCAGACTAATAACGCCAACAGAGTTTTTAGCGTATCTTGCAGGCACAAATTGGCTGAGGCCCACCATCAGCAGGATGGATATGGCTGAGATGGCGGGAAACAGGAGCCGCCCCCGAGTACCTGGCGTTATCCATGTCCAACGAACTAAGCCCAGGAAGACGATGGCCAGCCAGAGGATTAACACACTTAGC
>JAUWYT010000018.1 GCA_030615705.1 Chloroflexota bacterium | reverse complement strand
TGCGCCATGTTCTCGTAGAATTCCCTTGTGGGAAGCCTCGTTGGCAGAACGCTGTGCAGGAAGTCAAATAACTCATAGTTCCGAGTGGTCAGCTCGTTAATCTTTTCCCTGAAGGACTCCGTTCCGGGCAGTGGGGTTAGGACAGTGAATTGGGGAAAGCTGATCTTGAGTCTTCGCACGTAATCAATCAGGGCGTCGAAGTCGGGCTTTGTCCACTGTGGGTCGACAATGAAGGCACCCCAGATGTCCACACCGTTCTCGTTCATGATGCGCGCTGCCTCCTCGTTGGTGTGGACGGTGCTTCTCTTGTTAAGGTCGGTCAACTCCTCTTCTCGAAACTTCTCAAAGCCCACCAGCACGGTCGAGAGGCCGATCTTCGCCCACTTCTCGATGAGGTCGGGGCGCCTGACGATGCTGTCGCTCCGGGCCTGCATCCAGAACCTCGTCTTGATGCCCGTAGCCTTGATCAGTTCGTAGATCCTTTCCGCTCGCGACAGGCTCTGCAGGAAGTTGTCATCAACGAAGGCAACCACATCACCTAGCCGGCCTTCCAGTTCTTCCAGTACCCGCCCCGGCGACTTGACCCGACACTTGCCACGGTGAAAGGCCCACACCGAGCAGAACTTGCAGCGGTAGGGACAACCTCTAGCTGTCTCTACGGGATACGGCGACGTCCAGAACTGGAAGTGGTATTCCTCTCGATAGTCGTCCACGAGGCGTCGGGCGGGAAGGGGAGAATCGTCGAGGACTATGGGATCCCTGGTCGGAGTGCTCGGCTCGTTGCTCAACGTCAACCCCGTCCTCGTACGAGCGCTTCCCGATGTTGATGTTGGCCGGCACCATTTTGATATCAAACTTCTCCAAAAGGGCCTTAGGCAGGTCACAACAGCTATCAACGACTATTTTTATCCCTCTCACTGGTTTCTCCTTCTCAAAATCCCCTCTTCTCCAGGTCTTCTCTCAGGGCGATCAGGGTCCGGTAGTACAGGGACTTGATAGCTCCCTCGCTACGGCCCATGACTTGGCCGATCTCAACGTTGGACATCCCTTCCATGAGCTTGAGGATGAGCAGTTGTTGGCGATCGGAAGGGAGCCGCTTGATGGCTTCGAGGAGGGCCTCTCGTTCCTCGTTGGCCTCGGTCTGATACTCAGGGGCACTTCCGTCACGCTGGCTAGTCAGGGCCAACCCATCCAGAGAGATAACCTTGCGCCGGCTGCGGTCACGGAGCCAGTTAGCCACCAAGTTGTGGGCAATTCGATAGAGCCAAGCCGAGAAGGGCAAGCCCCTGCTCTGGTAGCGATCTATGTTGGCTAGAGCCCGGTAAAAGGTCCTGGCGGTGAGATCTTCGGCGTCGTGACGGTTGCCGATGCGATAATAGGCGTAGTTATAAATCTTCCTCACGTACCTTTTGTATAAGACACCGAAGGCTGTCGGATCCTCTTTGGCCCTCTCCACCAAAGTTTCTTCGCTTTCCGTTTCCGCCACAGGAGAGCCCTTTCCTACGGCCCTTCGATGGTTTTGTTATTACAACACCGAAGGGCAGCAATGGTTACGGAGTCTAAACAGAGTCGTAACTATTCACCTGCCCGGCCAGATGAATCCTCGGGTCGGCCCCTGCCAGATAGGTGAATAGTCACACAGAGTCTAAGCAGCAAGTCCAAGTATAGCAGGGTTTCTGAATGTGGTCAATTGAATGTAGCCAATAGAGTGAACCGCCTCTCGCTTGTCTCCAGGGCCTTTTTGTGCTAAACTTACTTAGAGTGGAACAAGACTTGGAAGGAGTCCAGATGATCAGGAATACTCTAGCCCTCTGTTTGTTGGCAGCCCTTCTTACAGGACTCTGCATCGTAAGGCTTGAGGCTGCTCCGCCACAGCAGGAGGCGGTCATTACTTCTCCTCGCGATCGCGATATAGTGCGCGGCCTGCTGGTCATCAAAGGCACGGCCACCAATCCCAATTTTTGGAAATACGAGATCCATTATGCACCGGAACCTAACCCTACCGATCAGTGGACCGTTCTGGGGATTCACGAGGTGCAGGTCATTGATGGCCGATTGGAAACCTGGGACACGTCCCTGGTGCCCGATGGTACCTACAGCTTGCGGCTCAGGGTTGTTCGTAAGGACGGCAACTACGACGAGTATTACGTGCGCCAAATCTCGGTGGCTAATGTCCAGCCAACGGAGACGCCGACGGCAACGCCAACCCCTACGGCCACCCCCACCCCCTTGCCCCCCACGCCCACGGTGATCATCGAGCAGCCGCCAACAGCCACCCCCAGGCCCACCCCAACCCCTGGGCCGGCCAGAGTCACCCCAGAGCCACAAGCAGGGGCAGGGCTCAATATCACTACGCAAGGGTTGAGTAGAGCCTTCCTCTACGGTGCTGGAGCAACCGTAGGCTTGTTTCTGCTGATAGGCATCTTAACCACTTTGCGGCGACTTATCTCGTGGCTGATAGCTCAATTCTGAGCCGGGCAGCGGATGCGAACAGGTCGATGATTCAAGCTTTCAGGCGTGTGTGGCAAAGGGGCCAACCTGGCATAGCAAAACTTATCGTTGGTTTAGGCAACCCTGGTCGAGAATATGCTGGCAACAGACACAACGTCGGCTTTCAGTGCCTCGATCGCCTAGCTGAAGCCTGGGGCCTATCGTTCAGCAAGCGAAAACACAAAGCCCTTCTGGCTCAGGGCGAGCTCGCCGACCTCAAAGCCATCCTGGCCAAGCCGCAGACCTTCATGAACCTGAGCGGCGAGGCGGTGCAACGGCTGGCTCGCTTCTACAAGGTGTCCCTTGAGGGCATCCTGGTGATCTACGACGATCTAGACCTGCCCGTGGGCAAAATCCGTCTGCGCCCCGAAGGTGGGTCTGGAGGGCACAGAGGGATGAACTCGATCATCGAGCACCTGGGCACCGATGGCTTCCCCCGTTTGCGGGTGGGGATAGGCCGCCCAACCTATGGCGACCCCGTGGACTACGTCCTGGGCGACTTCGCACCCGACGAGCGGATCGCCATAGAGGAGGTCTACAAGACAGTCGTTTCCGCTGTGGAGCTCTGGCTGGCCGAGGGCATCGTGGCTGCCATGAACAGGTATAACCTGAGCCCATAACCTCCCGAGGGCGTGTTTGTTGTAAATCAATCCCTTTGATTCAGGGGCGGGTCACTTCGATCGGCCCCTGGAGGTGTTTGGAGAGGATTTGGCGTGAACGAACTGAATTTGTCGGGCATGCTCTCCCTTCTCGAAGACATACCCAGCTATCGTGAGCTGATCGAGGATTTGAGGGCCCAGCACACGGCCCAACGATCCCTACCTTCTACCCTCTACCCCTTAACCCTCAGCGTGCTATCCGCGGCGCGGCCCTATCTTATCGCCGCCTTACAGCGGGACTTGGATAGACCCCTGGTGGTGGTGACGGCCCGGCCGGAGCAGGCCAACCAACTCCACAGCCAATTGCGCCTCTGGTCAGCCAGGCCGGAAAGCGTTCTGCTTTTCCCCCAGCCCAACGCCCTACCTTATGAACGCATCGCCTGGAACATCGAGACCATCCAACAACGTATACAGGTCTTGGCAACGCTGTTACAAGTGAAGGGAAAAGGGGGAAATGAAGAAAAGGACGACGATTCCCCCTCATTCCCTTCGTTTCCACCTATTATCATCGCCTCAGCCCGCGCTTTGATGCAGAAAACCATACCCCTGCGTCAATTCCGGGCTGGCGTACACACCCTGCAGCAGGGCCAGCCGATCTCCCTGGAGAAGATGCTGACCAACTGGGTCTCCCTGGGCTACGAACCAGCGAGCATCGTCCAGGAGTCGGGCACCTTCAGCCGGCGGGGCGGGATCATTGACGTCTTCCCTCCCCACAGCGCCTGGCCGGTGCGCATCGAGCTGTTCGGGGATGAGATCGAGTCTCTGCGCCTCTTCGAGCCCGACACCCAGCGCTCTCAAGAGAAGGTATCCTCGTTTACCCTGGTTCCGGCCAGCGAAGCCCTGCCCAAACATGGCCCGTTGGCAGCTCGGCGAGCAGCCCAGTTGGACCTCTTAGCCTGTCACGAGTCGGCGGCAGCCGACTTCGAGGGCGACCTTGAAGCTCTGGAGGAGGGACAGCACTGCAAGGGCATCGAGTTCTATATTCCCTATCTCTACTCCCAGCCGGGGAACCTCATAGATTTCTTGCCCACCCAGGGGCGGCGTCCTGAGCCCTTTGTCCCTGGGCCAAAGGACCAGGGGCTTGTCGAAGGGCTGTTAGTCGTTGACGACCTGACCGAATTGGAAGCAGCTATGGCTGACCTGGAGGCCGGCGCTCTGGAGCTTCAGAAAGACCTGCTCAAGGCGGGTGAATTGCCGAGAGGGCTCCTCATCCCCTACTTCACCTGGGACGAGCTACAGGAGACGCTGTTGGACAGGCATCCCTTGGTGCTGGGATACGACGGCTCGACTGAGGCTTCGACGGTGGGCTCAGCCGAACCGCTCGCCGAAGTCGGAGGGGAGGAACAGCCGCTACTTCGGCGGGGCTCAGTACAGGTGAGCCAGCTCTTTGCCCCAGGCCCCCGCTACGGCGGACGGCTCAAGCAGGTGCTGGACGACTGGCGGAGGATGCTCCAGGAGGGTCGGCGGATCGTGGTAGTGAGCCGCCAGGCCCAACGCCTGGCCGAGTTGTGGGGAGAACGAGAAGCTTACATCGCCCCCGTGGAAGGGATCGCCAAACCACCCCCACTGCGCAGCCTGACCATCGTGCAGGGCACCCTGGCCGAAGGCTGGACGCTGCTGGCAGCAAGCAGGCAGCAGCAAGCAGCGTGCTGCCTGATGACGGATGCGGAAATCTTCGGTTGGTCGAGGCCCCTGCCCCGTCGGGTGCGCCGACCGCGGGCAGTGACTCCAGAGGCTTTTTTCGCCGACATGGCGCCCGACGATTACGTGGTGCACATCGAGCACGGTATCGGCATCTTCCGCGGCCTGGTTGAGCTGACCCTGGACGGGGTGAAGCGGGAGTATCTGGAGGTCGAATACGACGGGGGCGATGAGCTGTACGTGCCCATTCACCAGGCGGATCGCCTCAGCCGCTACGTGGGGGTAAGCGGCCGTCCTCCCGCACTCCACCGCCTGGGCGCAGTCGATTGGGCTCGGGTCAAGGCCCAGGCCAAGCGGGCTGTGGAGGATATCGCCCGGGAGCTCCTGGAGCTCTATGCAGCGCGGGAGGTCATACCTGGCTACGCCTTTCCCCCCGACGAACCCTGGCAAGCTGAGCTGGAGGCATCTTTCCCCTACATCGAGACAGAGGATCAACTGCGGGCCGTCGAAGAGATCAAGGCTGACATGGAGAAACCAAAACCTATGGACCGGCTCGTCTGCGGCGATGTGGGCTACGGCAAGACCGAGGTAGCCCTGCGGGCGGCTTTCAAGGCGGTGATGGACCACAAGCAGGTTGCCGTCCTGGTACCCACCACCCTACTGGCTCAGCAGCACTGCATGACCTTTCAGGAGCGGCTCAAGCCCTTCCCCATCGAGGTGGAGATGCTCTCCCGCTTCAGATCGCGACGAGAGCAGAAGGAGATCCTGAGTAGGCTAAAGGCAGGGACGACTGACATCGTCATCGGCACCCATCGTCTTATTCAAAAGGACGTGGCCTTCAAAGACCTCGGTCTCCTCATCATAGACGAGGAGCAGCGCTTTGGTGTGACTCACAAGGAGAAACTCAAGCAGATGCGCAAGGAGGTAGATGTCCTCACTCTCACCGCCACCCCCATACCTCGCACCCTCTACATGTCACTGACGGGCGTGCGGGACATGAGCACCATTGATACCCCACCGGAAGAGCGCCTTCCCATAAAGACCCACGTAGGCGAGTATGACGAGACCCTCATCCGCAAGGCCATCCTGCGGGAATTGGACCGGGGCGGGCAGGTCTACTTCGTACACAACCGCGTATTAAGCATCCGTCCGGTCGCCCAACGCTTGGAGCGTTTAGTGCCCGAAGCCACGCTGGCAATAGCCCACGGCCAGATGCCTGAGGCGAAGCTGGAGCAGGTGATGCTGGATTTCGCAGCCGGTAGAATCGACGTCCTGGTCTGCACCTCCATCATCGAGAGCGGCCTGGATATCCCCAACGTCAATACCCTCATCGTCAACCGTGCCAATCAGTTCGGCCTGGCCGATCTTTACCAGTTACGAGGCCGGGTTGGACGGGGTGCTCGTCGGGCCTACGCCTACTTCCTGTACGACCATCGCCACCGCTTGACCGACGCAGCCCGCCAACGCCTACAGACCATCCTGGAGGCCAGCGAGTTGGGAGCCGGGTTCAGTATAGCTATGCGCGATCTGGAGATCCGCGGAGCCGGGGACTTACTTGGAACTCGTCAGCATGGTCACATCGCTGCCGTGGGCTTCGACCTCTACTGCCGCCTCCTGGCCCAGGCAGTGCGAGAGCTCAAAGAGGAGCCTGAGGGGGAAATCCCTTCAGTTCTATCAGCCCCCTTAGCGCCCTCGGTTTCCATTGATTTACCCCTGCCTGCCTTCATCCCCAGGGACTACGTGCCCGAGGCGGAACTACGTCTGCGGCTCTACCGCCGCATAGCGGGCCTGGCTACAATGGACGAAGTAGAGGAGATGGAACGCGAGTTCAAGGACCGCTTCGGCAACCTGCCTGAAGCTTCTGCCAATTTGCTCTACCAACTGCGCCTCAAGGTGTTAGCTCTCAAGGCCGGTGTGCAGGCCATCTCCGCTCAGGAGGGACGGATCGTCATTCGCGTCACGGCGTTAAAGGACACAGCCCGTAAGCAGTTGCAGAAGCGCCTAAGCGATCAAGTCCGAGTGAGCCAGCGACGGATCTGGCTGCCACTTCACGAGAAGGAAAATGGTTGGCGAAAAGAGTTGGTGAATGTACTGGAGGCAATAGCCGGGGTTTGAGAGAGAGAGCGGCTGAACCGCTCGGCTGAGCTCAGCCGAAGTCCTCAGGCCGAGGCCCGATGGCTTTAGCCTCATGCTTCCCTAAACGGTTACTCTGTGGGATATGTGGGATATGTGGGATATTTGTGGGATATTGACGCCAGACTGTGGGATATTTCAGGAGAGCCTGTCTCTACTTGAAAATGTAGTAAGTAGCCCGTTTTCTGCCTATCTTCAGCAGCACGTTCTTGTTCACCAGGTCGGCCAGGTCTCGCCGGATGGTCTCAGAGCTGACATCGGGGCAGAGCTCCTGATACTCGCGGTTGGTGATGCGCCCTTTTTCAAGCAGGTAGGTCAGGGCCTTTTCTTGGCGCTGGTTCAGGTCCAGGTGGGACCAGCGTCCCCGGTCTATTTCTTCGCTCACTAGACCCTCCCCATGCCCATAGAGGGTGACGCGGAATCCGCCTGCCGTCTCCTGGAAACGCGGGGCCGGCAGCCCGTAATCCCGCATCAGTTTGATCATGCGATCAATGCCGTAGCCCAGCCGCTCGATGAAGCCCATGTCCGCCAGGACCTGGACGATGACCTCGTTGCGGGAGAACCTCTCCTCGACGATGTTGTCCACTGTTACGTGGCCTGGCAGGCGGCCTGGGCTGTAGAACTCGATTCGGTCGCTGAACATGAAGACGCGTATCTCGTCACCGCGGATGCTGTAATCGCGGTGGGCCACAGTGTTAACGATGGCCTCGCGCACAGCCTTGATGGGATACTCTACCCGCTCCTCCCTCTCTAAGCTCACCAGACGAACCCCCCGCTTCATGTTGCTAACCAAGAAGGCCTCGGCGCGGCGGATCTGATCGGGCAAGGTTCCCCTGATGTCCTCTCGCACGAATTCATCGCTCATCTCCCGCCCAGCGTAGCGGGCCACGATGATCTCGCTGGACTTCACAAAGCGCTCGGGCTGGATGCCAAACAAAAGTACGCCGGCGTTGGTTGGCCGATACCCTCCATCCTCACGGACCAGGCAACCACGGTTGTGCAGGGCCTCCTCAGTCGTTGCCGCGCTCATCCCTTCCAGGGAGGCCAGGTATCTCTCCGCCTTGTCCCAGTCTATGTCGTCGAGCGTGGCGCCGGGCGACATGAGGGATTCGAAGCTTACCTCACCCCGTTCGACAATCAGCCGGCGCAGCCTTTTAGGAGCCAGGGGCTTGTTCTGAGCGCCAACGCGGATCAAGTACTTTCCCCGCAGGCTATAAACGTGGGGCATCCCTGGAGGGATGGTGATAACCAGGACGTCCTTGCCGCCACTTCGAATGGCCTCAGTACAGGCCAAGGTCACCACCTCGGGCAAGGGGATGATGAGGGGGGGATCGGTCAGGAGGGCGGCCTCTATAGCTTTGTCGCGAGCCGCCTCGGCGCCCTTCAGCCCTTGCAGCTTGGCCGACGGCTCGACTGAGCCTTCGACGGTGAGCTCAGCCGAACCGCTCGCCGAAGTCCTGGGGTCAACGCCCACCAGAACCGCGCCGCCGCTGGCGTTCGCCAGGGCGACGAGGGATTCTGCCAATTTGCGAGCGGAAGTCCGCTCGGCCTTAAAGTCTATCTCCTGTCCCCTGCCCTGTTGCAACAGGGCCAAGATCTCATCTCCGGTCAAGCTTGTCCCCTCTCAATCTCGTGTTATGGTCTGCACAGACGTTGCGGATGGCATCTGAGCCTGTAGCCATCGGGTAAGGTAGAAGATGAGAAGGATTGCGAGGAACGCCAACAACGAGAGAAAGGCTGTCAGCGCCAGGGTAACCAAACTCCCAAGGGCCAGACCGACTTCATCGGCCGCCGAGGACACAATGGAGAAGGAGACAACGATCATGCCAAAGGCGGCGGCATTCCAGAGGGAGTGGAGGCTGACACTGGCTGCGTAAGCGCCCAGAAGGCGCCAGGGGCGTCGGGTCGCGAAGAGGTAATGCCAACCCAAGCCCATCAGCCCGCCCCCCAGGCAGTGCATGGCCGCAGCCCCAACCCGCAATATTGCTAGCCCGCCCCAGTCCTCCAAGGAGAGGGCTCCGCTAAATAGTCCTTCCGCCAGGGCAAAGCCAGCACCGCCAGCCAAGCCCCAGAGGAATGCCCGGGCCTTGCTGGGCCGGCGATAGCTCATGATGACCACACCCAGGGACTTGAACATCTCTTCGGTCAGGGGAACAATTACGAGCACGATCAAACCCAAGGCAATGAGGATTGGCGGGGAGAGCAAGAGGTCGTAAGAGTTCTCGGGGCTCTGAAACCAGCGGGGGTTTTGCAGGTGAGCCGACAGTTCCTGGAACCAGGCCGCGCCGCCCGGTGTCAGAGCCGCCAGGGTGAACACAATCGCCATCGAGAGCAAGCCAAACACAGCCTCCAACCCGAAAGCCCCGAAGGTAGCGAGGAAAGCACCGCTGGCCAGTTGAAGAACCACATCCCGCCAGCGGATATCGCCCTCTGCCAGGCTACGGCCAACGAAGGTCAGGAAAAAAAGAGGCGGCAGGACGGCACCCAGGACGTAGAAAGGGGGGAAGGTCAGCGCAGGCAGGAGGTCAAGGGCGAGGACTACTTGGCCGAGGATCAAGGCCACGACGAAGACAGCAGCCAGCACCCGAGCAGGCCAAGGGCGGAAGAGTCGCGAGGGGAGGCCCCGCAGCGAGTTCAAACCCTGCCAGGCCAGGGGAAGTCCCAGCCCAACTCCCAGGGCGGCGAAGGAAGCGCCCGCGGTTGCCCTCAGCAGGTCAATTTCCCCTCCTCTGATGAAAGGGGGGATTAAGTACAGCCCCCCTGCCAACAGGCCCAGGAAGGCGATGCTAAGGCCGACGATGACAACGACGGTTTTTGCGATTCTGAGCAATGGTCACCCCCCTTGTGTCCCAATTCCAGTCTTGCCCGACAATAATACCTTTCTTGCCCAAAATGTCAACCGGTTTTGCAGCGGTGGATAGCGATGTAGTGGAAGCTCCCTGTCCCCTGCCTCCCCTCCTTCCGCTCCTTGCTTACTTCAATAACTCCCTCAAAATCACCACCGCTGCCTCTTTATCCAAGGGCTCGTTGTTGTTGCCGCACTTGGGGCTCTGGACGCAGGAAGGGCAGCCAGCTTCGCAGGGGCACTCCTCGATGGCCGACAGGGTGGCCTGCCAAAGCTCCTCCAGGATGTCGAACCCCTTCTCGGCGATGCCCACCCCGCCGGGGAAAGCGTCATAGATAAAGACCTGTGGCCTGCCGGTATCGGGGTGGTTGGGGGTAGAGAGGCCGCCGATGTCCAGTCGGTCGCACATGGCGAAGAGGGGCAATACCCCAATGGCGGCGTGCTCCAGGGCATGCAGGCCGCCGTGGAAGTGCAACCCTCGGTCGGACACGCGGCGAGCCAACTCCGGGGGCACTTCGAACCAGAGGGCCTTGGTCTCGTAAGACTGAGGCGGCAGGTCCAGGTACTCCACGCTCAGGACGGCCTCGCTGAACTGCTGCTTGCGAGCGTATCCGATGACCTGCTGGGTGACCCGCACCTCGCCGAAGAAGGCGGCGGTCGTGGGAAACTGCTTATGTCTAAGGGAGCGCACGATGCTCACCTTGTTGACCTCCCGGGGCTGGGTGTAGTAATCCACGTCCACTGGCCGCAGATAGGCCACCTGAGCCTGCAGGTCCAGGTCGGTTACCAGATAGGATTCCCCTTGGTGTAGATAGATTGCGCCGGGGTGGACACGGTAGACAGCCGAGGAGCCCTCGATCTCCTCCAGGGTCTGGTACCCCTGGGACTCATCTAAGAGGGCGAAGCGGGAGCCTGAGATGGAGCGCAGGTTCACCTTCTGAGCCGGGTAGTCCCAACCCACGTTGTACCAGCGCTGGCTCCGATAGACTAAGATACCCCTTCGCTCTAAGCTGATCATCGCTTCCACGAAGCCGGGGCCGAAAAGGAGCTCGTCGTCGTTGGTGAGAGGCAGCTCGTGGGCAGCGCAGGGCAGGTGCTTTTCCAGAATATAGACGTTGTCAGGAGCGATGAGGGCGTGCTCGTGGCCCCGGCCAAAGAGGGCCTCAGGATGGCGCATGAAGTACTGATCCAATGGGCTATCCAGGCCGATGAGCACCGAGAGGGACTCCCGCACGCCTCTCCCGGCCCGTCCGGCCTGTTGCCAGGTGCTGGCAATGGTGCCAGGGTAGCCCACCAGAACGGTGGCGTCCAGGCTGCCCACGTCCACCCCTAGCTCCAGGGCGCTGGTGGCCGTAACCCCCAGCAGCTTGCCGCTGAAAAGCTCCCGCTCGATCTGGCGGCGCTCCTCAGGGAGGTATCCCGCTCGGTAGGACTTGACCAGGGGGACGAGATCGGGATCCCTTTCCTTTAAAATCCCACGGGCATAGAGCAGAATGAGCTCAGCCACCTTGCGGGCCTTGGTGAAGGTGATGTTGCGCACTCCCTGGCGAGCCATCTCCACGAAGAGGTCAGTGGCCTCGGAATTCGCGCTGCGGCGGCTGGTCCTGGCGCGGTCGAGGAAGGGCGGGTTCCAGAGGACGAAGTCCTTGGCCCCGCTGGGAGAGCCGTCTTCGTCCACCACCAAGGCGGAGATACCCACCAGGCGCTCGATGTGCTCGCCAGGGTTGGCTATCGTCGCTGAGCAGCAGATGAACTGGGGGTTCGCGCCGTAGAAGTCGCAAATGCGGCGCAGCCG
>JAUWYT010000037.1 GCA_030615705.1 Chloroflexota bacterium | reverse complement strand
CGCCCGTGGTCATCGTCGTTTTCGCTGAACCTGCTCGTTCGGCCTGGCGCAACGGAAGCCGAGGGGTGCAGTTGTACTGCTTGCAAGACACCGCTGCCGCCACCGAGCACAACCTACAGGCTGCCACCGCCGTGGGGTTGGGCGCTTGTTGGGTAGGCGCATTTGACGAAAGAGCAGCCTCCACGGCCCTCGGCCTGCCAACTAGCCTCCGTCCTGTGGCTATTGTCCCTATTGGCTATCCCGCCGCTCACCCTTACCGAACTTCACGCCGAAGTCTGAAAGAGGTAGTTACCTTCGGTGAATGAGTTCCTTGACAGGAAGAGGGAGCATGGATATAATTCAATCGCCAGCGCCGAGGGAGTCACGGCGTTAGAATGCCAAAGGAGGTAATGAAGTGCCTAAGTATGCGTTTTTCGGAGGCGAGTTTGTGCCCATCGAGAAGGCCAAGGTCAGCATCATGACCCATGCCTTCAACTACGGCACCGGTTGCTTCGAGGGCATCCGCGCCTACTGGAATGAGGAAGAGGAACAGCTTTTCATCTTCAGGATGAGGGAGCACTACGAGCGCTTCCACCGTTCCTGTGGCATCCTTCACATCGAGTTGCCCTACAGTGTGGAGCAATTGGGAGAGATCACGGTGGACCTTTTGCGTAAGGAGGATGCACGCACAGATACCTATATCCGACCCCTGGCCTATAAGGCCACCGAGGGCATTGGCGTGCGATTGCACGACCTGGAGGACGAATTCGCCCTCTTCGCCCTGCCCTTTGGAAAGTACATCGAGAAGGAGGAAGGGGCCAACGTCTGCGTCTCCTCCTGGAGCAGGATCAGCGACAACGCTGTGCCAGCACGGGCCAAGATCACCGGCGCCTACGTCAACTCCGCCCTCTCCAAGACCGAGGCCGTGCTCAACGGTTTTGACGAGGCCATTGTTCTCACCAGCGATGGCCACGTCTCAGAGGGTAGCGCCGAGAACCTGTTCATCGTGAGGAACGGCGTTTTGATCACCCCGCCGGTGACGGAGGACATCTTGGAGGGGATCACCCGGGCTACCATGATCCAGGTTGCCCGCGAGAAATTGGACCTGGAGACAGTGGAGCGCAAGATAGACCGTACCGAGCTTTACGTGGCCGAGGAGGCCTTCTTCTGCGGCACCGGTGTGCAGGTGGCAGCCATTGCCACTATAGATCACCGCCCCGTGGGCACGGGCAAGCTAGGCCCCATCGTCAAGGGGCTGCGCGACCTCTACTTCGACATCGTGAGGGGCAAAGTCGAAGACTACCGGGACTGGTGCACCCCAGTGTACTCAAAGTAGCTCAGCACTCACAGAGCCGAGCTCTAGAGGTGCCGGTCGCTGACAAGGACCTGTCTGTCGGGCGATTAGCTGATGCTTGACCTGGAATAAGAAGCCAATAGCTAGCCCTCAATTGCTAATCGCAGATGTGCAGGTCTTTGTTGTTGCTCATAAGCAGTAGGTAGGGATTCTATGGTATTCAAACCTCGACGATCTATCGGCGTCCTGGTGGGCATCGCTATTATCTTATCCCTATTGGCTCTCGATGGGATGCTGCTTTCTTACCTCAGGCAGAGCCAGATCAGCCCTATTTTCTTTATCTTCGCCCTGTTAGCTGTCCTCAGCCTCCCCCTGCTGGCCCTTTTAGGCTATTTGGTTTATGGCTTATTCAATCTGCGCTATCGGCTGCATCGCGATGCCTTGACCATTGTCTGGGGGGCAACCCAGCAGATCATCCCCATGGGCAGCATCCGGGAAGTGGTGCGGGGCGAGGATTTGGGAGAAGAGATAAAGGTGAGAGGGGTAAGTTGGCCGGGCTATTTAGTGGGGCGTGGTCAGATAGAGGGAATTGGGTGCACCCGTTTCTACGCCACCGAGCCCGTGGCCGGACAACTTCTGGTGGTCACTCCCACCGTGGCCTACAGCATCTCGCCGGCCGACCCCGATGGGTTCCTTGACGCCTTCGAGATACGGCAGCACATGGGCCCCATCCGGCTTTTGCCCCACGAGCACCGTCAGCCCGGCTTCCTGAGTTGGCCCATCTGGAGGGATCGTCTGGCCCATCTGCTCCTCGCGCTTGGCTTAGGGGTCAACCTCATTCTCTTCGCCTATCTCTGTTGGCGTTACCCTTCTCGGGCTGAGATATTCAAACTGCCAGCCATTGGCCTGGTAGCTCTGATAGCCAATTCCAACCTGGGTATTCTCATCCACAGCCGGCAGAGGCTGGGCGCCTATCTGCTTTGGGGGGGCACCATCGCCGTCCAACTCCTCTTCTGGCTGGCTGCTCTCAATATTATCGGCTGAGGCGATGGAATCTACTGTTTCACCAGTCAGATTCTTGCACAAATGGCAAGAAATTAACCACAAAGACACAAAGGCAGGAAGCAAGAAATTGAAAAACTTAGTGTCCTGGTGTCTTGGTGGTTTTTGTGAGATTTGAACCTTGTTTGGTTCCGGCTTATCTGGGTTAGGGTTTGCGTGAAGAAATGGATATCCTCAAAGATCTGAACCCCGCTCAGCGGGAAGCAGTACAGGCCACCGAGGGGCCGGTGTTGGTGTTGGCCGGGCCAGGCAGCGGCAAGACCCGGGTCTTAACCCATCGCGTGGCCTATTTGGTCAGGGGGTGCGGTGTGGACCCCTACAACGTCATGGCCGTAACCTTCACCAACAAAGCAGCCCAGGAGATGATGGGACGATTGCATCACCTCCTGGGCCAGCGGCTGCGGCGACTGACCATCGGCACTTTCCACGCCATCTGCTCCCGCATCCTGCGCCGTGAGGCGAAGCACCTGGATGTGACCAGCGACTTCGCTATCTATGACCAAAGCGACCAACTGGGGCTTGTCCGCCAGGCTCTCCAGGACCTGAACCTGGACGAGAAGATGTACCGACCGCAGGCCATACTGGCGACCATCTCCAAGGCCAAGAACGAGCTGATCGGCTCGGAGTCCTTCGAACCCCAGACCTATTGGCAGGAGGTAGCCGGTCGAGTATACACTCGCTACCAGGAGCTGCTCCTGGCAAACAATGCCCAAGACTTCGACGATCTCCTGATGAATGCGGTTCACCTCTTCACCCGGCACCCGGACGTCCTGGCCAAATACCAGCGGCGCTACCTCCACATCCTGGTTGATGAATTCCAAGACACCAACACGGCCCAATACGTACTGGTCAAACGGTTGGCAGGAGAGAATAGCAGTCTCTTCGCCGTCGGGGACGAGGATCAGTCAATCTACGCCTTTCGCGGCGCTGACTTCCGCAACGTACACCGCTTTCGAAACGACTACCCTGACGCCAGGCTCGTCCTTCTGGAACAGAGCTACCGTTCGACCCAGACCATCCTTGATGTGGCCAAGGCTGTCATCTCCTACAACATCCACCGCACGCCCAAGGATCTGCGTACCGAAAAGGGTCAGGGCCTGCCCATCGTCGCCCATGAGGCCTATAACGAGCAGGAGGAGGCCCAATATGTGGTGGACGAGATCGCTCATTTGGTGGCCGAGGGGACCTGTCGTCCAGGAGATTGTGCCATTATGTACCGCACCAATGCGCAGTCGCGCGTCCTGGAGGATGCCTTCGTCAGGGCGGGCTTGCCCTACAAACTTGTGGGAGCCACGCGATTCTACGCCCGCCGCGAGATCAAGGATGTCCTGGCCTACCTGCGCCTGGTGCACAACTCCCACGACAGCGTCAGCCTGGCTCGCATTATCAACGTGCCCCCGCGGGGCATCGGGCCGAAGACGAGGAGTGCTCTCGAAAGATGGGCCGACGATTTGAAGGTACCAATCTATACGGCCCTGCAGATGTTAAGAGAGGAGATTGAGGGATCTAGAGGAGGTGAGGAGGTTACTGCTTGTCTTCCCAGCTACGCTTGTAATGTCCTTGCGGATTTTGCGGAGCTGCTGGGCGAGCTGATCGCGGCGCGGGAAAAGCTGAGCGTGCTAGAGCTTTTGGACCTGATCCTGGACAAGTCGGGTTATTCCGCTTACATTCGGGATGGCACAGAGGAGGGCGAGGACCGCTGGAACAACATCCTGGAGCTGCGCACCGTGGCTCGAGAGTACTTGGACTTGCCTCCAGAGGCCGCCCTGACCACCTTCTTGGAAGAGGTGGCTCTGGTCTCCGACGTTGATAGCTTCGACGAGGCGGTGAACGCCCCTACGCTGCTCACTTTACACATGGCCAAAGGTTTGGAGTTTCCAGTGGTCTTCATGGTGGGCCTGGAGGAGGGGCTCTTTCCCCATAGCCGTTCCTTCAACGATCCCGAGGCCATGGAGGAGGAGCGGCGCCTTTGCTACGTGGGCATTACCCGGGCCAAGGAGCGCCTCTACTTAGTTCACACCTTCCGCCGCACCATGTACGGGGAAAGCCAGGTGAGCGTACCATCCCGCTTCATCGCGGACGTCCCCGATCACCTTATCGCGGGGCGTGAGGAAGCCCAAGCAGCCCTCGGTGAAGAAGAGCGGCGCTACCGTTGGCAGGTCCAGTGGCCTGTCACCTCCGGGCCCGCTGTGACAGTTCAATTCGAGACAGGAGATAGGGTACGACATCGCTTATTCGGGGAAGGCATCGTGATCGAGAGCAAAGTCACGGGGGCTGACGAGGAGGTAACTGTGGCCTTCGAGGAGGAGGGAATCAAACGCCTCCTGGCTAGCTTCGCCAAATTGGAGAAGTTGAATGGTTAAACGCAGAGGCGACCATTGGTTGCCTGCTGGTGACGTAGACGACAAAAGCCACCTGTTTTAAGCGCAGGTGGCTTTGTGTGTAGCCTACTTGGTGGGCCCACTTGGACTCGAACCAAGAACCGACCGGTTATGAGCCGGTTGCTCTGCCATTGAGCTATGGGCCCAACAGAGCGGGAGACGAGACTTGAACTCGCGACAGCCTGCTTGGAAGGCAGGAGCTCTACCACTGAGCTACTCCCGCATCTTGGCAGATGGCAGATAGCCGATGGCTGATAGTGCCATCTGCTAGTTTGGTCGGGGCGGGCGGACTCGAACCGCCGACCTCTTGGACCCAAGCCAAGCGCGCTGACCTGACTGCGCTACGCCCCGCTTGTTGTATAGTCTAAACTATTTGCCCCAAAACGTCAAGCTCGCTATTCGGTCCGAAGGGCTTGCAAGGTCTCCTGATCAAATGAGGAACGAGCAACTCGTTAACTCGTTCCTCGTTGACTCGTTACTCACCTCACCCAGGAGATGCGCTGATCCAGCCAATCGGGGTGCTCAGGCCCGAGGTCGAAGATTTTGGTTTGATCGCTGCCATCAGGTTTCATGGTATAAAGGGCCCAGATGCCGTCGCGGTCGGAGACGAAAGCGATATGTTGCCCGTCGGGAGACCAGGCGGGGAGGCCGTCTCTGGCTTCGTTAGTGGTCAGCCGCCTTACCCGGCCCTCTGGCACGGTAACCGCATAGACCTCCCAGTTGCCGTCGTGATCGGACATGTAGGCTATTTGCGTTCCGTCGGGGGACCAGGCCAGCCCGATATCGCGGGGGTCAGCGGTAATCACGAAGGGATTGGATAAGTCTTCATCGGTAAAGCGGATGCCGCAGTTTTCGCGCTCCTCGCCGCAGCCTGTGTAGGCCAGTAGACCTTTGGGCCCCCAGGCCGGCGACCAACCGGAGGCCAGCTCCACGGCCTCACCCTGCCCATTGGAAGAGATGGCATAAATCCACCATGAATCATCCTCTATGTCGTAGATGACGAAGGCGATGCGCTCCCCATTGGGCGACCAGGTGGGATAGCCAGCCTCATCCGAGGCGCTGACGCTGATTTCGCGGGTTCCCTCGATGTCCATGGTACGCAAACCAGGCTTTTGACTTCGTCGCGAGCGAAAGGCAACTAGTTCCCCGTCAGGTCGCAAGCTTGGTTGGTCAGCAAGGCTGGTCACTTTCACCCAACGCATGTCCTCCGCGTACACGACGAAGATTTCGTAGACTTCCCTCTCCTCGTCGTAGATGGCTAGGGCGATTTTGCCTAGCGGCAAACTAACGGCCTCTTCGGGGACAACGGTGCTGGTGATAACGGGTGTCGGCGTTATCCCCAAACACAGCCGGTTGGCTCCAATTCTTTTCTCCTCCCCAGCTTGATCGGGTTTGATCTCGACTGCCAGCGCGTATTGCTCCTCCGCCGAACACCACTCATCTTGATTGGCGTATAGATCTCCTTTATTGATGTAGGCCTCATAGAGGCGCTGCTTTACATCTATATATTCGGGCTCGATGCTGTATAATTCAGAAAAGGTGGCGATGGCCTTATCCCAATCGGCACCCCAATAGCTTATAGCGGTCAGGTAGAGCGCGGCCAGTTTTCTCTGCTTTAGAACATCTTCCTGTGCTGGCTTCAGCTCCAAAGCTTTGTCCAGGTAACGCAGGGCCTCCTCCAACCGTCCCTCGTTGATTAAACGTAAGCCCTGGCTATAGAAGGTCGCAAAGAGCATCTCCTCCACAGCCTCCGGCTCATAGTCAGGATCCACGGTGCGCAACCGCTCCAGCGTGAGGACTACATTCTCCCACCTTCTCTCATGATAGAAGGTTTGGGCCTGCCTAAAGAAGCTGGCTGCGGCCTGTTTTTGGATCTCAACTGTGGGCGTTGCCTGGACTTCGAGCTTGGCTTTAACTTCACTTAACTTCTCCTCGGCCTCTCGGTAACTTGGCACCAGGCGCAGGGTCAGTTCCAGCTCAGCTACGGCTAATTCGTATTCCCCGTTCTCCAGGTGGGCCAGGCCCGCAGCGTAGTGTTCCTCCGCTGTCTCTTGGGTCAGGCGGACGCGCTTTTGCAGCCCGTGGTAGACTCCCAGGGCCACGATAACCAGGATGACCACGAGCAAGAGAATGACCAGAAGGACTAAGCCCTTGAGCCAAGTTGGGGCTGTTCGGCGATGTCTTTTCTGCGTAGCGGTACCTCCCCCTCTGCCAGGCTGAGACCCACGCTAGCTCAGGCCTGATAGTAGATGCTCAGACAGGCAGCGAGTTTTCCCACAAATGAACGGCCCTGGTCCAGAGCCAGTAAGTGAATTATAATCTTTTTCGGCTATCTTGTCCAGTTCGGCTTGCGCAGCGATTCTGCGCAAGCTACTATGTATAGGGGTCAGAAGAGAAGCGAGGGGACACCCCTCGTGCTCCCCGGGCTTTCGCTGCGCACGCTCCCAATTGGCCTTGACTTGTGTCCCGGATGGTGATACTATATACTCCGTCAGGGCACACCAACACAGGAAAGGGGTTGCGATTATGTTTAAGAAAGCCTTCGAAGCCATACGTGAAGAGTTCTCAGGGCAGGCGGCCAAGGGCTACGTAGTAGACATCACTCACTATCACCGCATGCAAGCCAGTCCTGGTTTCCGCGAGGCGGCACATTATTGCCTGAAGCGCTTGCTCGAGGCGGGCATCCAGGCCGAGATCCTGTTCTTCCCAGCGGATGAGAGGACGCAGTACTGGTCGGCGCGGATGTTCCAGGAGTGGGAGGCTACGGAAGCTGCCCTGCACCTCTTCGAGCCAGAGGATGAGCGATGCAAGCTGGCCGATTTCCGTGACTGCCCCATTTCCCTTATCCAGCGCAGCGCACCCTTCGAGGGGGAAGCTGAGGTGGTTCTTCTGGAGGATGGCGAGGAGGAAGCAGACTACGAAGGGCTGGACCTGAGAGGCAAGGTAGTGCTTACGAAAGGCAATCTGGACCGGGTGCGTGAGTTGGCCGTAGAGAAACGTGGCGCTATTGGCATCATCTCCGACGGCATGAGGGAAACCCCGCCCGTCCGCGCCCGAATGGACGTGCCTGATGCCCTCCAGTACACGTCCTTTTGGTGGACAGGCCAGGAGAAGAAGTGCTTCGGCTTCGTCCTCTCACCGCGGGAAGGTGAAAAGCTGCGTGGGCTGATCAAGAAGCGGACTCGGGATGGAGAGCCACAAGTCAAGGTTCGGGCCAAAGTGGTCAGCCGCTTCTACGATGGGGAGATCGAGGTTGTCTCCGCTCTGATACTTGGGGCAACGAATCAAGAGGTAGTGATTGTGGCCCATCTCTGCCACCCCCGGCCCTCGGCCAATGACAACGCCTCAGGATCAGCCACTGCCTTGGAAATCGCCCGCACCCTGCAAAAGCTTGTTGACGGAGGGAAGCTGGCCCAACCCAAGCGAGGCATAAGGTTTCTGTGGGTACCTGAGATGACGGGCACCTACGCCTATCTGGCCGCCCATGAGGACGAGATTGAGCACATGGTGGCTGGCCTCAACTTGGACATGGTTGGCCAAAGCCAAGAGCTGTGCGGAAGTTCCTTCCTCATCGAGCGCCCACCCCAGGCTATGCCCTCCTTTGCCCCCGGTCTCCTGGAGCGCTTGCGGGAGGAGTTTTTGGGCGAGACCTCAGCCTGGGGTGGGACGGGAGGGTACGCTCTCTTCCGCCACGCCGTGACCCCTTTCTCCGGTGGCAGCGACCACTATATCCTCTCCGATCCCTCGGTGGGGGTGCCAACGCCCATGCTCATCCAGTGGCCCGACAGATTCTACCACACCTCCCAAGATACCCCAGACAAGGTTGACCCTGCTATGCTGAGCCGCGTGGGGAGCTTGGCTGCGACCTACGCCTACTTCCTAGCTAACGCTGGCCAGGAAGAGGCCACCTGGTTGGGCTACGAGATGGTGGCCCGTTTCAAACGAGACATTGTACGGCTCGTTCAGGAGAAGGTCACTGAGACAGCCCACCTTAGCCTTGAGAAAGAGGGGGCTGATAAGCTGGGGGAGACCACCGCCCTCCTGCGCAAGAAGGTTGCCTACCTGAGCGAGCGCGAGCAGCAAGCCCTGGGCTCGCTGAAACGCCTGAGCCCTGGGATTGCCGTTGCAGGGTGGCAAGAGGAAGTGGCCGAATTCGCCAAAAGGGAGTCAGCCAAAGGTGAGGAGGCCATCCGGGTCTGTGCGAGGGGGCGAGATTGGGCCGAGCTACCGGAGGCATCAAAGCGGGAACAGGACGAATGGGAGGAGAAGGCGGCGACGATGGTGCCCAGACGGCTATATCGCGGCCCCGTCTCTTTGCGCCCCTATCTGAACCAACTGAGCGAGGAAGAACGGGAGCGGTGGTGGCGAGTGCGCAAGGAACGAAAGAAGGGGTTTTATACCCTGCCTACCTTAGCCGAGTATTGGGCCAATGGAAAGCTTAGCCTGCTTGAAATCGCTGACTTAGTAGAGCTAGAGACTGGCCAACGCGACGTAGAGCTTCTGGTTGAATACTTCCAGATGCTAGGCAAGTTGAATTTGGTCAAGCTAGAAACTAGAGGCTGAAGCTGGAAGCCAGTAACCGGTGTCCAACTTCCAGCACCCGGTAAGGAGCGTCGGGATGTACATCCGACCGGAGAAGAAGAGAAGGTCTTCGCCCCTGCGCGTGCTCATCCTGTTGATACTCATCGCAGCGGGCCTGTACGTCATCACTCAGCGGCCCGATTGGGCGCGTCCTTTCGAGCCTACCCCAACACCCACCAGGACCGCCCAATCGTATCTGGTTGAAGGCCAAGCGTTTTTCCAAGAAGGCAAGCTGGACGAAGCCATTGAAGCCTTCGAGAGAGCGACGGAACTCGACCCTAAGGGTGTTGCAGCCTATGTGCACTTAGCCAAACTTTTGACGTTGCGTGGCCGCACGAGCGAGGCAGT
>JAUWYT010000213.1 GCA_030615705.1 Chloroflexota bacterium | reverse complement strand
CGGTGGCGCACAGGACCAAATTGCCCACCCTCATTGATAAGAACCTGGGACGATTTGAGACCCTTTACGCGGCGGCAGGCTCTCCTCGCGCCGTCTTCCCCATCTCCTACGAAGCGCTTGTGGAGATAACAGAGGGGCAGTTGGCAGACGTGACCGGGGATTGACCTCCAGGAAAGTCTGAAAGGAGATCGTCATGAAGCGCATTGGCGTACTGACCAGTGGCGGCGATGGGCCGGGCTTGAACCCCTGTATCCGCGCCGTAACCAGGATGGCCTTGGGATACGGCCTGGAGGTGATGGGCATTGAACGGGGCTATGCTGGGCTGATAGATGGCGAGATGATCTCCCTTGATGCTCGCTCGGTGGGGGGCATCATCAGTAGGGGGGGTACCTTTTTGGGCACTGCACGCGCGCCTGAGTTCAAGACGCCCCAGGGCCAACGGGAGGCCCTGCGCAGCCTAAACCGACGTGGCATCGAGGGCCTGGTGGTCATCGGCGGCAACGGCTCCTTGATCGGAGCGTGTGCTCTTCACCGACTTGGCTTTCCGGTGGTGGGTGTGCCCGCTACTATTGATAACGATGTAGTTGGCACTGACATGGCCATAGGCGTGGATACCGCTCTTAACACCATCTTGGATGCCATTGATAAGATCAAGGACACCGCCTCTTCTCACCAAAGGGCCTTTCTGGTCGAGACCATGGGCCGCGAGTCCGGATACTTGGCCCTAATGGGGGGGATAGCCGGCGGGACAGAGCTTATCCTAATCCCGGAGGTCGAGACCACTCTCGAAGAAGTAGCCCAGGGCCTGATGGACGCCTACGTACGGGGGAAGGCTCATTGCATCGTCGTGGTGGCTGAGGGGTACAAGCCTGGCACCCAGGCAGTGGCCGCTTATCTCAAAGAGAGGCAGGAAGAGTTGGGCTTTGAGGTTCGGGTCACTGTTCTGGGACACATCCAGCGGGGCGGCGCGCCCTTGGCCTTTGACCGACTCCTGGCTACCCGACTCGGTGCTGCCGCTGTCAGAGAACTCCAAAAGGGCAACCACGGTCACCTCGTGGGCCTGCTCGGCAACCAGATTGTCCTCACGCCCCTGGAAGATGTATTGACTCACCGCCAAGAGATAGATCTGAGTATCTACGAACTAGGCAAAATAATGGAGAGATAAAGGGTTGGGTGGACTGAGGGAACTAAAGGCTCGAAGGATATTAGGCGTAAATAGGCGAGGCCAACCCAAGAAGCCAGGGGTTGACCTCACACGGCCCCTCTAGCACAATTCTTCCCGTCTCCAGCACGTAACCAACTTCCTAGTGGGTCAGAATCTGGCTCAGGAACAGCTTGGTGCGGTCCTCGCGCGGGTTTATGAAGAATTCCTCGGTCGTGTTCTGCTCGACGATGTTCCCGTCCGCGAAGAAGATGATGCGGTGCGCCACCTCCTTGGCGAATCCCATCTCGTGGGTGACGACGATCATGGTTATCCCAGAGCGGGCCAGTTCGACCATCACGTCGAGCACCTCTTTGATCATCTCCGGGTCCAGCGCCGAGGTCGGCTCGTCGAAGAGCATGATCTTGGGCTGCATAGCCAGGGCACGGGCGATGGCGACCCGCTGCTGCTGCCCGCCGGACAACTGGCCGGGGTACTTGTAGGCCTGCTCCGGGATGCCCACTCGCTCCAGGAGCTCCATCGCCACCTTCACCGCTTTCTCCTTTGGCCACCGCCGCACCCAGATGGGGGCCAGCGTGACGTTGTCAATGGCCTTCAGGTGCGGAAACAGGTTGAACGACTGGAACACCATCCCGATCTCGCGCTGAACGGCGTGAATATTGCGCAGGTCGCTGGTCAGTTCGATGCCGTCCACGATGATGTCGCCCCGCTGGTGTTCCTCCAGGCGGTTGATGGTGCGGATAAAAGTGGACTTGCCGCCCCCCGATGGTCCACAGATGACGACCACCTCGCCTCTCTTGATGGTCACGCTCACCCCCCGCAGCACGTGGAAATCGCCAAACCACTTGTGTACGTCTCGGCAGATAATGATATCCTCCATCGTATTCAGTTTCTCATTCTGCATGATCCCCTCACCACCCCCTATCGCTCTCCCACGCCCAACGCTGTCTCCAGGCGACGACTGGCGTAGGACATGGTATAACAAAAAATAAAGAATATGACCGCAGCGAAGGCGTAGACCTCCTTGTGCAGGCCGATGAACTCTTTCTGACCGGTCACAGCCTTGGCAATGCCCAACAGGTCCAGGAGGCCGACGATGGCCACCAGCGTGGTGTCTTTGAACAGGCTGATGAACTGCCCGACGATGGCCGGGATCACGGCGCGGAGTGCCTGGGGCAACACGATCAGCGCCATCACCAGTGCCTCGTTCAAGCCCACCGCCCTGGCGGCTTCGTACTGGCCTATAGGAATGGCAGCCAGCCCTCCGCGCACGTTCTCGGCAGTGTAGGCCGCGCTGAACAGGGTCATGCCAGTAAGTGCGCGCATGACGGTGCCAAGCCGGATCTCCGGGGGGAGGAAGAGCGGCAGCATCAACTGGCTCATAAAGAGCACGCTGATGAGCGGGACACCCCGGATGGTCTCGATGTACACCGTGCAGAGCACCTTGACCACCGGCAGCTTGCTGCGGCGGCCCAAGGCCAGCACGACGCCCAGTGGAAACGAGGCTACGATTCCGACGATGGCCAACACGAGTGTCAGCAGCACTCCGCTCCATAGGTTCTCCGACACCAGCGGCAGAAACGGGCTCTCCCGTGAGAATCCCCGCAGCAGGATGCCGATCAGGGGAAAGGACAGCAACCAGCCGATCACCAGCCAACGCCGCGGTTTGCCCTCCGCCCTCCGGAATACCCAGGTGAGCATCGCTAGAAACACGACGATGCCCAGGCTGACCAACACGCGCCAGGCCTCCTTGCCGGGATAGCGACCGATCATAAAGACCCTGAAGTTGACCGTGACTACTGCCCAGCGCGCATCCCGCACGACCCAGGTGATGATCCCACGCAACACAACGTAGATAAAGGCCACCGAGAAGATGGTGAGCAGCGCGTTGTACCACGTGCTGAACAGGTTCTTTTTTAGCCAGCCCAGCAGGCCAACTTCGGTGCGAGGCGGCCTGAGTACCTCGGATTGCACGGTCATGTTCATCTCTCCACGATCTGAATGCGCCGGTTGACGATGTTCATGATCAACGAGATGGTCAGGCTCATTGACAGATAACTAGCCATAATCATCAAAAAGACCTCGACCACGCGACCGGACTGGTTCAGCATGGTGCTGGAGACGGCGTATAGATCCAGGAAGCCGATGCCGACAGCCAGGCTAGAGTTCTTGGTGAGGTTCAAGTACTGGCTGATCAGCGGTGGAATGATCACCCGCAGGGCCTGAGGCAGAACGATCAGGCGCAGGATCTGCCCATTGGTGAACCCCTGCGCCCTGGCCGCCTCGGTCTGACCCTTTGGCACGGCCAGGATGCCGGCCCGCACGACCTCGGCGATGAAAGCGCCGGTGTAGACCACCAGACCAAACGTCAAGGCCACGAATTCTGGCGAAAGAACGGTGCCGCCCCTGACTCTCAGGCCCTTTACAACCGGCACATCGAGGGCCAGCGGGTTCCCTGGCGCTACGAGCCAGCCAATGACAGGGATGGTGAAGAAGGCGACGACCACCCACAGAAAATTAAAGCTGGGGCGTCCTGTACGCTGCACACCGCGAGCCCGCAGGATCCACAGAACCACAGCCACGACGAGGGCTGCGACGAGAAAGGGCCACCACGAGCCAAAGGACTCTGAGGGACGCGGCCAGGGCATGGCCAGACCACGGTTGCTCAGGTAGGTGGGACCGGGCAGGGTGAGGGCCGTGATTTCATCCTTCATCTTGAGCTGGGGCAGCTTGAGAATGACGGCGAAATACAGGAAGAAGAGTTGCACCAGCAATGGGGTATTGCGGACGATCTCGATGTAGACGCTGGCGATCTTGCTGAGGAGCCAGTTGTCGGACAACCGGGCAATGTCGGTCACCAGGCCCAGGAGAGTGGCAAAGACGATGCCCAGGCTGGCGACCCGGGCCGTGTTGACCACACCGACCAGAAAGGCGCGCGCATACGAGTCGGTGGGACTGAACGCCATCCCCTCCGCCAGGTCAAAACTGGCCTCCTCGTCCAGAAAGCTAAAACTAAACTTGAGCCCCCGTTCTCTGTAATTCGAGAGCGCCCACCAGCCTATGGCGAGCACCAGAACCACGAA
>JAUWYT010000290.1 GCA_030615705.1 Chloroflexota bacterium | reverse complement strand
GGAGTAGACAGAGGTGGTCTTTGCGCAAGGGTAGAGAAGGGGAATCTGGTTTTCCTCCTTCTCGACCTATGTAAGGAGAGGATATTCTACAGATAAAGCATCTGACCAAGATCTATGAGGATGGCACCTTGGCCTTGGACTAAAGGGTTTGCTAAGATGACTTCAATAAAGAGGCTTGCCATCGGGAAAAAAAGATATTATTATAGATATAGAAGATTCGAAAGGAGGTGGTGTGCTCAGCGATCGACGTTGCACGGACGACATTGATGCTATCAAGCGCAAGGAGTGAATAGGAATGAGTAAGAAAGTCCTTTTGATTGTGGGGATGGTTGTCGTCTTAATGGCGTTGCTGGCGGCTTGTGCGCCCGCCCCAACGCCTGCCCCGGCGGCGACGCCCACTCCTGCACCACCCACGGCCACTCCGGTACCTCCCACACCCACGCCCGCCCCAGCGGAGTTGGGCTCGGCGGAAAGGCCCATCCAGGTCTACTTTGTGCCTTCGGCTGAGGTGCAAAACATCGTCACCGGCGGCGAGATCATGCGCCAGGCGCTGACGGAAGCCACCGGCCTCGAATTCGAGGTCTTCGTGCCCACCGCCTACGCGGCCTTCATCGAGGGCATGTGCGCCTCGCCCGGCGACACCATGGGCTTCCCCGCCACCCTGGCCTACGTGGTGGCCAACGCTCGCTGTGGCGTTGATGCCTCCATGATATCGATTCGCTACGGCAATGACGTCTATTGGGCCCAGTTCATCGTGGCCCGCGACAGCGACATCCAGAGCCTCGAAGACCTGGACGGCAAGAAGTGGGCCTATACCGACGCCACCTCCACCTCTGGGTTCATGTTCCCGCTGTTCATACTGGCGGGTGCGGGGATCGAGGTGGCCGAGCAGTTCGCCGCCGGCGGACACCCGCAGTCCGTCCTGGCCGTCTATAATGGCGAAGCCGACTTCGGCACCAATTACTTCAGCCCGGCCCTCGTGCCGGAGGGCGAGGCGGCATGGGAGCCGGGGGCTGACCCGGAGCCCTATAAGGAGATCGTGGATGAGTGCGCGATCAGCGAGGATGGCAAGGCGCTATGGTGCGGTGGCTACCGCATCCTGGATGCCCGCGCCGCCGCACGCGAAACCGCACCGGATGTGGTCGAGAAGGTGCGCATCCTGGCCCTCAGCGACTCCATTCCCAACGACTGCTTGGCCTTCGGGCCGGACTTCCCGCCCGACTTGCGGGCGCAGATCGAAGAGGCCTTGTTGGCCTTCCAGGAGACGGATGCCTGGATGGACTCCATCGGCAGTAAAGACTTCTATGCCTGGGACAGCATGAGCCCCATCACCGATGCTAAGTACGACATCGTCCGCGAGTTAATCGAAGCGGGTGGTTACTCGATGGACGAGGTCGTCGGGTTCATGGAGGAGTAGAGGTCCCGGCGAGGGTTGTAAGGACTGGGCAGGGGTCCAGACCCTGCCCAGTCTCTCATAGGAGAAACAGATGCTCAAAGTGGAACATCTCACCAAGATCTACGAAGGCGGCACGCGCGCCCTGCACGACATCAGTTTCGAGGTGCCCGACGGCCAGTTCGTGGTGATTATCGGCCTCAGCGGCTCCGGGAAATCCACCCTGCTGCGCTGCATCAACCGCCTGATCGAGCCCACCGAGGGGCGTGTGATATGGAACGGCGCCGACATCACCGCCGCCTCTCAGGAGGAACTGCGCCACATCCGCCGCAGGATGGGAATGATCTTCCAACATTTCAACTTGGTGAAGCGCTCCAAGGTGATCACCAACGTGCTGGCCGGGCGGCTGGGATACACCAGCCCGGTTTGGAGCCTGATTGGCCACTTTTCCAAGGAGGACGTGCAACTGGCCCTGCGCAGTCTGGAACGGATGGGGATCGCTGACCAGGCCTACAAGCGGTCCGATGAACTCAGCGGCGGCCAGCAACAGCGGGTGGGGATCGCCCGGGCCCTGATGCAGAACCCGGAGCTCATGCTGGTGGACGAACCCGTCTCCGCGCTGGACCCCGCCACCTCGCACTCCATCATGCGTTATCTGGAGGAACTGAACGAGGAAGAGGGCGTGACCATGATCTGTAGCATTCACTTCCTGAGCCTGGCCCGGGCCTATGCCGACCGGATCATCGCCCTCAAAGATGGTGTGATCGTCTTCGACGGACTGCCTGAGGATATCGACGACGACCGTTTCCGTGAAATCTACGGCGAGGAAGCCGAGCAGGTGGAGATCAGATGACCCCCGTTCGCTGCCTGGCCATAGTTGGAGCTGAGTGATGGAGAAAAACCCCAGGCCTCTGGCACGGACCATCGCTTATATCGCTCTCATCCTCCTAGTTGTTCTCATCTACGCCTACGGCTGGCAGGTGACCGACATCAATCTGGAAGAACCCCGGGAGGCTCGGCGGCAGGAGCAGGTCAGTCGCGCTCTACACGGCCTGTTGAAGCCCGACCTGATCGAGCGCGACACCGAGAGCCAGACCGCCTACGCCTACTTTTTGGTGCCCTGTCTCGACACCATGCCTGCCCAGCCCCAAGTCGTGGAAGGCCAGCCCTACATCACCCTGTCGCCATATTGTGGCGTGGCCAGGGATGTGATAGTCATCGAGGGGTTCAACTTCCGGGCCAACAGCGGGGGCTACGTCCGCTGGACGCCGCCCGGCGGCGTCACCCGGCCCCTGGGTTCCATCAGGACCGACTCCGAGGGGCATTTCAAAAGCAGCAAGTTGAAGGTCCCCACCGTGGACGAGAGCGACCAGGCACAGACCGTTGAGACCGAGGTCCTCTGGCCTGTAGGCATGCCTCGCCCCAGCGAGGCTCTCAAGGTCACCTTCGAGAGGATGGTGGAGACCGTTTTCCTGGCCCTCATGGCCACCACCCTGGCGCTTCCCATCGCGGTCTCGATCAGTTTCGTCGCCGCCTACAACATCATGCGCCCCATTCGGATGCCTCTAGGCGGGTTTCTGGGCGCT
>JAUWYT010000168.1 GCA_030615705.1 Chloroflexota bacterium | reverse complement strand
CTTGGTCGCGGTGGATGATGAGGGAGAGAGCATCCACCGGCTCCTTGTTGACCAAGATGTCCAACTTGACCAGGTCACCCGCACGATACTCGGCGAAGGTGTAGTCCAGCGAGGCATAGCCGCGAGTGCAGGACTTGAGCCGGTCGTAGAAATCAACGATCAGCTCGGAGAGGGGGATCTTGTAGGCAAGGACCACCCGCTGCCGATCCAGGTACTCCATCCGAACCACCTCTCCCCGTCGCCTGGTCACCAGTTCCATGACGGGCCCGATGTACTCGGCAGGAGTCCAAATCTGGATGTCCATCCAGGGCTCGTGGATCTCCGCGATCTCCCCTTCGGGAGGCAGAGCGGCCGCCCCCTTGACGATCACCGTCTCTCCCCGCCGGGTGATCACGTGGTACTCGACGCTGGGAGCGGTGGTCAAGAGCTCTAAACCGTACTCCCGCTCCAGGCGCTCTTGGACGATTTCCATGTGAAAGAGCCCCAGGAAACCACAGCGAAAGCCCAGATTGAGAGCCTGGGAAGTCTCGGGCTGGTAGATCAGCGAGGCGTCATTGAGCCGCAGCTTTTCCAGGGCATCCTTCAGCAGACTGTAGTCCTCAGGCTCCACGGGATAGAGACCAGCGAAGACCATAGGCTTAGCCGGACGATAGCCTGGTAGGGGCCCATCGGCGGGGTTCTGGGCCAGGGTAATGGTATCACCCACCGAGCAGTCCCGCACGTCCTTGAGCCCCGTGGCCACATAGCCCACCTGGCCGGCCGTCAGTCCTTCCACAGGGACCATGCCCGGTCTGAAGCTGCCCACCTCCAGAGGCTCGATGATTCTCTCATTGGACATGAGCATCAATTCCTGCCCCTGACCCAGTTCCCCATCTACCAGGCGCAGATAAGCCACCACCCCTTTGTAGGTATCGTAGTGGGAATCGAAGATCAGGGCTCGCAGAGGCTTCTCTCTCTGGCCCGCTGGGGGAGGGATTCGCTCCACGATAGCTTCCAGCACCTCCTCGCTGCCGATGCCCTCCTTGGCCGAGGTGCGGATCACCTCGTCGGCAGGCACCCCGATCAATCCCTCGATCTCCTGGGCCACCTCATCGGGGTGAGCGATGGGCAGGTCGATCTTATTGACCACGGGCACGATCTCCAGGTCGTGATCCAAGGCCAGGTACAGGTTAGCCAGGGTCTGGGCCTGGATTCCCTGGGCGGCGTCCACCACCAGGATAGCCCCCTCGCAGCCTGCCAGGGCGCGGGAGACCTCATAGGTGAAATCAACGTGGCCGGGGGTGTCAATTAGGTTCAGCTCGTATTCCTCGCCGTCCTCGTCCTGATAGATCATGCGCACCGCCGAGGCCTTGATCGTCACCCCCTTCTCCCTTTCCAGCTCCATGGTGTCCAGCACCTGTTCCGTCATCTCCCAGGGGCTGATGGTGCCCGTGCACTCCAGCAAGCGGTCGGCCAACGTTGACTTGCCGTGATCTATGTGAGCGATGATACAGAAATTGCGGATGTGCTGCTGATCCACTTAGCGACCTCGAAAAACATCGGTAATCATCGGATATCCTCACCTGAATTATACACTATCTTTATGAAAAGAAAAAGGGTATGGCTAAAACAACCGTTGGCTGATTAGCGAACTCTACACCTTGGAAAGGTGTAGTTTGCGCCAGGTATCCTCCCAAGAGTGGCGCTCGGACAACTACAGGTTTCCAACGGCTCGGCTGAGGGCTTCGACTGAGCTCAGCCGAAGTCCTCACCGAAGTCCTGTAGACTCCCGTAAACCAACCCGCCTCGCCTTGACCGTCGTCCCCGGGCTTTAGCGACTTTTTCCGCCTGAAGGCTTCGGCCTGAGCTCAGCCGAACGGCTCCACTACCCAAGCCATTTTAACCAGACCCAAAGAACCTAAACCCACCTCAATAGGGCCAAGCCGTACAGCATCACTGACAGGCTGGCCCCGCTCGTCTAAGACCGAGGCCCTCACTCCCTCCGGATAGGTGTACATGCCTGTCAGCACCCAATATTCACCGGGCGGGGTGTCGGGCGAAATCGAGATGTCGAACCAACTGACGACCACATCTCCTTCCTGCCATTGACCAGCGGGGTAGCCGGGGCCATCCTTCTGCCCCCACCTTTGTCCCTCATCGTCAACCAGATGGTTGAAGAAGTGGTAGCTTGCATCGGGTGCTGCCCGCACTGTCCAATAAAGCGCTAGACGCAAGGTACCGCCTGGACTGACCTCTCCGCTCACATCATAGCTCAGTATCTCCACGCCGTTGTCCAGGGCGATGGGCATGCCCCCGCGCGCTAAAGATGCCTTGACGGAAATCAGGGATCCAGACTCAAAGCGGTAAAACCGGAAGGCATCTGGACCGCCGCGTATACCGATCCTCTCGTCGATGAGCTCCTGCGCATACTCATCCAGCACGGAGACGGCGAGGGTATCGCCGGGAGCCAGGAGGTAGAGAGCGTCCTCCTGGGGAAACACAGTGGCCTGCTGGTAGTCAATATATCTGGGGCTCAAGCTCGGACGGAGCAGGAAGTCGAAGATGGCTGGGGTTTCGTGCCAGGCGGGCACATCGCCCTCGGAGAGGATCAGCACCTGCGAGCCCTCGGTCAAACGCTTCACTGTCTCTGCCGCGCGGAGGTAGTACTTCACCGGCAGCCCGTAGCCCCCGGTCGTGTCATTCTGGTCAACAAAGCGGAAGAGGGCTCCGGTCAGGTACACCTGCCACAGAGCTATGGCCACGATCAAGGCCCCGAGGGCGAAGGCAGTGATTTTGCGGAGCAGCGGTGGTGTCCATCTCTGTGCTTCTCTGCTGGCCTCGACCGCGAAGATGGCGATGATCACGAATTGTATGGGGTAAAGGACCACGAAATAGTGCAGGTGCAAAGGGATCGAGGGCCTGATGTTGAGGAGGACGGGCGTCAGGAACCACAGCAGAGGGATCGAGAATTTGGCCGTGTCCTCCCCTTCTCTCCACCCCTTGAGAACCCGCCAGGTCAGGTAAGCGAGGCCGCCGAGGAAGAGGAGGGTCTCGATGGTGTCGAGCCAGGCGAAATCCGCCCTCTCGGAGAGGAACTTCTCGAAGGATCTCCCGGCGAGGGCGTGGCAGCCGGAGCCGGATATGAGCTGCAGGGAGTATTGGACGGACTTGAGGCTGAAGCTGGCAGGCGCTTTCGATGCGCTGACGAGGGTTTTGATGTTAGCCAGGCCGTGGGTGAGGTCGTGATAGATGTAGGGCGAGAAGATGAGGACGAAGGCGAGTATGCCGCCCACCAGGGGCGCTAGCTTCACCCTGGCCCTGTAGATGAGGAGGAGAAGGGCAACCGGGGGGACGAGGGAGAGGGCCGAGGGGCTGATCTGGATCAGGCAGGCCAGCCAGACAAAGGCCAGCACGAGCTTGTTTTGTTTCCGTTTGGTCAGGGCGGCGAGGATGGCCTCGAGGAGCAGCACGGCGAAGGGGGGCACGAGGTCGGCGGTGAAGATCTTGCGGGAGTGAATCACCGCCCAAGGGTTGACGGCGAAGAGCAGGCTCGCCACGAGGCCAGCTCTATCTCCGAAGTACTCCCTGGTTAAGAAAAAGCAGCCGAGCACGGCTCCGACGTTGAGCAGAGCTATGAAGCCCGCAGCCAGGACGGGGTCCCTGGAGATAGCGAGGGGGATGGCTATCAGGTAGGTCATCAAGGGAGGCTTGGCCATCCCCAGGGACGAGATCGAGCCCACCGCTGGCAGGTGGCCTTGGAGGAGGTCGAGGGCCCGCTGGCAGTGCTTGACCTCGTCCAGCTTGAACTCCACCAGCTCCAGATGGCCCAGACGGAGATAGGCAGCCAGGAGCATGATCGCAACCAAAGTAAGCTTGGTCGCCGTTACCCCTCTCACTCTAACCCTCTCTCACAGCACGCACAGCATCCATGTAGCGTTTCACCCTTTCCATATCCACCGGGTTCTCGGCGACGCCATCAACTTTGAGGTCAGTGCCGACGATGGCCCCATCGGCGTACCGGAGAAACTGGGCGATGTTATCGGCGGTGGTGCCGCTGCCCATGAGGACTGGGCGGGTAGCCAGCTCCTTGGCTCGCTTCACCTTCTCCAGCTCCGGCGCGGCGCCGGTCATCTTTCCGGACACGATGAGGGCATCGGCCAGATAGAACTCCGTCCACTCGATGTGGGTAGCCAGGTCAATACCGGGGAAGGGCACCGAGTGCTTCTTGTCCACATCGGCGAAGATCTTGATGTGCTCCGCACCCAGATTCTTACGCCAGCGAAACAATTCAGCAGCGCAGCCTCGGTCCAACTCTCCCGTGTCCCAGACCCTCGCCCCCGTGAGAAGGCAGACGCGGATGAAGTCAGCCCCTGCAGCCACGGCAATGGCAAGGGTCACCCGGCCGCCATTGTGGATCACATTGATGCCCACCGGCACCTCCACAGCCTCGACTATAGCTCGGGCGGCCACGGCTTGGGCGGTCATCTCCTCAGGCGGCACGTCCGTCCCCACGTAGTAAGGGAGGTCCCACATGTTCTCCACGATCAGCCCATCAACACCCCCGCTGGTGAGGGCTTCAGCGTCCCGCAGAGCGTGCTCAATGACGGCCTCCAGGCCATAGAAATCATAGCCCGGTGCACCAGGCAATGGGAGAAGATGCACCATGCCGATGATGGGCTTCTCCACGCCAAACATCTCTTTCAGCGATCTTAACCGCAGGCTATCCAGCCTGTCTTTCCATTTTGCAGTCATCTTTCGCACCTCCCTGCTCCCTTGCGACTCTGCATAACTATCTAGCCCAGAAAATCAATGAGAAAGCACAACTCCTCCTGCCAATCCTGCCACGATGGCTCGTCCAGGTGCGCCTCTAGAAAGGCACGGACTTCTT
>JAUWYT010000139.1 GCA_030615705.1 Chloroflexota bacterium | reverse complement strand
GCCTCACCTGATTGTGCCTCTGCGTCGTGGGAGCAGGGTCAAGGCACGGCCGGTCTCACTATCTACGCCCTGGCGAGTCATGCAGAGAGTCTCAATGTCTATGCGGGCGTTTGGGGGGATGGGGTCTATCGCGCGGTCAGCGGCGAGAATTCCTGGTGGCAGACTCCTTCTTTAGGAGCTTCCATCAAGATATCTTCCTTGACCATAGACCCCGTCAGCCCTAACATTGTCTACGCGGGGACAATGGGGAATGGCATCTTCAGGAGTGCCAATGGCGGCGACATTTGGGACGCCACAACGGGCGTGGAGGGCAAGGATGTCTGGTCCCTTGCCATCACCTCCACAGCCGCTTCCATCTATGCCTACGCCGGTGCCGAAGAAGGGGAAATCTACACTAGCACCAACGGGATAGACTGGGGCCTTGCTGGAGGGACTGAGATTGGCACGGAGAAGTTTTACACCCTCGCCGTTGATCCCCAGTACAGCAGAACCGGTTACGTGGGCACGAAGGGAAAAGGGGTCTATCGGACGACCGATGGTGGCCTTACCTGGACGCTGAGCGGCTTAGACGAAATGACCGTTCGGGCGCTGGCTATCCATCCCTGCGACAGGGAGATCATCTATGCTGGCACACAATCCCACGGGATTTTCAAGAGCACCGATGGCGGAGCCTCGTGGCTTCCAGGTAGATTAGACGGACGTGATGTCTTAGCCATCGCCATCAACGCTCGCAACCCCGAGTTTATATATGCAGGAACATACGGGGATGGTGTTTGGCTGAGTTACGATGGTGGCTACAGTTGGCACAGAATGCCGGGCCTGACAGGTGGGGCTAGCTAGGTCTATTCCCTGACCCTTTTTACGCCCGGGGGGGAGGACGATTGCCAGGTGCTCTATGCTGGCACCACCGATGGGGTGTGGGCTCGTACCGTCATGCCCCTTTACACCTCTTACCTGCCTCTTATTTGTAAAGGGTACCCTGCGGGACAATAGGCTCAACAGGTGGCCGATGCGCATTGCTGTAGTAGGCCCTTGTGCCTCGGGAAAGACAGCTCTGGCTGAGCGCCTTCAAAAACTGGGCTACGAGGCTCGCGAGTGTACTCAAGAGCACTCCTACGCGCCGACGATGTGGCAAAAGATCTCCAAGCCGGATGTCCTGATCTATCTGGACGCCAGTCTCCCAGCTATTGCCGAGCGACGGTCCGCTGACTGGAGCGAGGAGTACTTGACCGTACAGAACCGCCGCCTCTCGCATGCCCGCAGTCACTGTGATCTTTACATTCAAACCGGCGGGTTAAGCGAAGAGGAGGTTTTGGAAAGAGCACTCGATTTCTTGAAGGGCCTTGAGTTGAATAAGTGATTTGTCAGCGGCGGGAGGTGCAAGAGCATGAATATTGAGGATTATCGCTTTGGCCGGATCGTAATTGACGGCAGGCCGTACACATCCGATGTCATCGTTTTTCCCGATCGCGTCAAGGATGGCTGGTGGCGAAACGATGGCCACGAGCTATGCCCGGCCGACCTGTGGGAGGTCGTTCAAGAGAAACCGGAAGTGCTGGTGGTGGGCATTGGGCAATCGGGCTTGATGAGAGTCCTGCCGAAAACGGAGGAGTACTTAGAGCAGCAAGGCATCAAGTTGAGGGTCGAGAGGACAGCCGAAGCCTGCAAAACCTTCAATCGGCTCTGTCGCTCCGGGGAGAAAGTTGTGGCCGCCCTTCATTTGACTTGTTGAGAGAGATTAGCCATTTGACAGATGGGAGGCGATGGGGTATAGTCTGCTGCGTTTGCCACCTAAGTGCGAGTCTGTGAAGCTGTACCGAGCCTTGTCCTGAGTGCGTCGAAGGGTTGTCGAAGTAAAGGGAGGAAAGTTAGGTTTGAGAGAGAGAAACGTTGGCTTATTAGTAGGGGTCATAATCTTGGCTCTGGCGGCCATCTGGGTGGATTTGCCGAACAACCCGGGCCTTCACATTCACCTGGGCCCCATCAACTACGATAGGGACATCAGGGTTCACCAGGGTCTGGACCTGCAGGGAGGGATGCAGGTGCTTCTGGAGGCGGACCTGCCGGAGGGCGAAGCCATTGAGCCCGGCGCTATGGAGTCCGCCAAGGTCATCGTCAAGAACCGCGTTGATGCCCTGGGTGTGATGGAGCCTCTGGTCCAATCGCAGGGCGAACGGCGGATCATCGTCGAGCTGCCGGGGGTGAAAGACCCTGAGTTGGCTATTGCCACCATCCGTGAGACAGGGCTCCTGGAGTTTATTGACGCGGGCTACACGTTCTTGCCCCCGGACACAGTGGTCGAAACCACCTTCGGCCGCCAAGAGGTAGCGGTGACAGTGCCCACCACATTGCCGAGCACGGTCGCCCCTGCAGAGGGAATGACCCCAACAGTGGCGATCACGGGCACGTCAACTGTCACCCCTACAGTTCCGCTTCCTACCGGAGAGGTTTTCACCACGGTGATGACGGGCAAGGAGTTGGAGACAGCCAATGTCGCCTTGGATCAGTATGGTAAGCCGGAGATTCAGTTCACCCTGAAGCCCGATGGGGCCAGGGTTTTCGCTGACTTCACCAGCCGGAACGTAGGAAGGTTCCTGGCCATTGTTCTAGACAAGCGAATCATCTCCTGCCCACGGATTGAAACCGCTATCACCGAAGGCCAGGCTCGGATTACCGGCGATTTTACTTTGGAGGCAGCGCGCAGTTTGGCTATTCAGTTGCGTTACGGCGCTTTGCCGATTCCCTTGAGGGTGGAGACAACCCGCTCCGTTGGCCCGACCCTGGGGCAGGACTCCGTGAGGAGGAGCGTCAGGGCTGGGGCCATAGGGCTGGTCATTGTCCTCCTCTTTATGCTGATCTACTATCGTCTGCCTGGCTTTCTGGCCGCCCTTGCGCTCATCATCTACGCTTTGTTGAACTTCGCGCTTTTCAAGTTGATCCCGGTCACCTTGACCCTGCCTGGCATTACTGGCTTTCTCCTCTCCACAGGCATGGCGGTTGATGCCAACATCCTGATCTTCGAGCGCACGAAGGAGGAACTGCGTTGGGGGCGGAGCCTGGCAGCGGCCATCAACGCTGGCTTTGATCGAGCCTGGACTTCCATCCGCGACTCAAACCTCTCTACCATCATCACCTGTGCCATACTCTACTGGTTTGGGTCGAATTTCGGGGCCAGCGTGGTTAAGGGTTTTGCCGTCACCCTTTTCATCGGCGTGGTGATCAGCATGTTCACGGCTATCACCGTCACCCGCACTTTCATCCGCTTCGTCTTTGACGTAGCTGGCGAGTGGTTGCAGGACCACCGGTGGCTTCTAGGCGTCTAATCAAATCCCAAAAGCCCAACTGGCTATTGGTTCATTGATCATTGGATAATCGGTCATTCCCCGGAGGGGCGCATGTTCAATATAATTGAGAAACGCCGTTGGTACTTCATTATCTCGGCCCTGGTCATTGTGCCCGGTTTGATAGCCATGATCTACTCCACCGTGCGGTTTGGCACACCGGTGCGCTTGAGCATTGATTTCACAGGGGGCGCTCTCTTGGAACTCGAGTTCGAGCAGCCCGTTCAACCTGGGGAGGTGCGTCAGGTCTTCGTAGAGAGGGGCTACACTGATACGATGGTGCAGACCACGGCCGATGAGCGAACTGTCCTCGTCCGCTCCGATTTCCTCGAATCGGAGGTCAAGATGGAGATCAAATCCGCGCTGGAGGATAGATACGGGCCGCTGGAGGAACTACGATTCGAATCTGTGGGGCCCACTATCGGCGGAGAGGTGACCAGGGCGGCGACCATGGCCGTGGTAACGGCCGCCATAGTCATCTTGGGCTTCATCGTCGTTGCCTTTCGACGGGTGCCCCATGCCTTTCGCTATGGCGCCTGTGCCACTGCGTCCCTTGTCCATGACCTCTTGGTAGCTATGGGCTTTTTCTCCATCCTTGGCCTCTTTCGTGGCTGGCAGGTGGACGCCCTTTTCCTGACCGCCATCCTCACCGTCATCGGCTTCTCGGTACAAGACACCATCGTAGTCTTCGACCGCATCCGCGAGAACATCCCCAAACGGCGCGGTGAGCCCTTTGAGCTGATAGTCAACCGCAGCATCTTGGAGACCATTCACCGATCCCTGGCTACCCAGCTCAACGCGATCTTCGTGATGATCGCCATCCTTCTCTTCGGGGGAGCGACAATGAAGCAGTTCATTGCTACTTTGTTAGTGGGGATGCTCAGTGGCACCTATTCGTCCATCTTTACCGCCGTACCACTGCTGGTCGTTTGGGAGAAGGGCGAGGTGGGCCAGTTTCTCCGCCACCTGCGGAGGCGAGAAGCACAGGCCTAGGGAATCCATGAATCAGTAGGGGTAAGGCTTTTCCTGACCCGAACTGACGCCGGACAATTGGACGCAAAACCGCTGCCAAGCGAGGGCAGTTGCAAGGGTTGCCACTACCCGGACGTATATTAAATACGGGGTTGAGATTCTGTCTCAACCCCGTGTTTTCGTTTTGACGCCCAAGGCTTTATGTGCTATGATTCACTACCGGACACTTTTTGTACGGGCGTCATTCTCCATCCCTGCGGGGCTCAGAATGACAGGATTGTCTCCTTATACGCGCTTATGCTAGCTTGTCTGAAAAAGTGTCCGGCAACAAATGCTGTGACAGGAGAAGGGGTAGGGAGGATAGATCATGGGTCTGATCGTAATTCGCTACGGCGAGATCGCCTTGAAAGGCAAGAACAGGTGGTATTTCGTCAAGCGGTTGCGCAAGAACATCAGGGACTGCCTGAAAAAGAATGACATAACGGGTGAGGTGCGCAGCGTCGGGCAGCGGGTCTACGTGCAGGTCGAGGAGGTGGAACCGGCCCTTCGACAGGCCCCTGGTCCTTTGGCACTTGTCCTGGACCCTTTGTCCTTGGGCCAAAGGACCAAGGGCGACAAGTACAGGGCCCAGGGACAAAGGGCTCAGGACAAGGCCGTCGAGAAGCTGCGGGATGTCTTCGGCGTCGTTTCTCTGAGCCCGGCCCGGGAGGTTCCGGCTGACATCGAGGCCATCAGGGCAGAGGCCCTGAGGGTGGCTCAGAGAGCTGGCGTGGACGAGAAGCGGACTTTCCGGGTGCAGAGCCGCCGGGCCGACAAGGCTTTTCCCCTGATTTCGCCTGAGATCAACCGCCTTGTCGGCGCTCACGTCCAGAAAGCAACGGGTGCGCAGGTTGACCTCTCCGATGAGGCTGACCTCACCATCGGCGTGGAGGTGCGCCGGGGCCATGCGCTGGTCTTTGGCCAGACCGTGGCTGGGCACGGGGGATTGCCCTTGGGCACCGAGGGGCGGGCGGTGGCCCTGATCTCTGGCGGCATTGACTCGCCTGTGGCCGCCTGGCTGATCATGAAGCGGGGGTGTGGGGTGATCCCCATCCACTTTCGCCAGAGTGAAGTGGAGCTGGCGAAGTTCATGGACAACTGCGAGGTCTTGTCTGGTTACG
>JAUWYT010000298.1 GCA_030615705.1 Chloroflexota bacterium | reverse complement strand
GGCCCTGATCGCCGTGGTGTGCATGGCTGCTCTAGGGGTCATCGGCTTGGCCATTGCCGGGTTCCTGGACGAGATAGCCACCGCTCTCGGCGGCTAGGTCAGCTAAGTAGGGAGGTGCAAACGAGCGATGCTAAGCAAGATCAGCGAGTTTTTCGGGGGGCTGGTAGCCCGCTTCCGGTCGGAGTCGGGGCAGGCCCTGACCGAGTATGGCCTGATCATGGCCCTCATCGCGGTGGTCTGCATGGCTGCTCTGGGGGTCATCGGCTTGGCCATTGCTGGGTTCCTGGACGAGGTAGCCACCGCTCTCGGCGGCTAGGTCAGCTAGGTAGAAACGAGCAGCAGGGGCGTCGCGGTCCAGCGGGGCCGACGATAAGGACTTGTGGTAATAGGCGGTCCGGCTGAGCCGCGGCGCTCCTGCAGAAGCAGCGAAGGACAGGGAAGGCTATGCTAGCCATTCTCAAGCGTATCACGAGACGCACAGGCAAGAAGGAGGGTGGGCAGTCGCTGGTGGAGTTCGCCCTTGTGCTGCCCATCTTTCTGTTGGTGCTGTTTGCAATCGTCGATTTCGGCATGGCTTTTCATGCCTGGATTACTGTTACCAACTCTGCGCGCGAAGGCGCTCGTCTGGGCGCCGTGCGGGCATCTGAGGATGATATCAGGCTGCGGGTCCTCGATACGACGGGTATGCTTGATCAAACTGAGCTTACCGTCAGCGTTACCAATGCCGAGGGTAACCCGGGGGAGTCGGTGGTGGTGGACGTGAGCTACAAGTACTCCCTGCTCAGCCCCCTGGCCGGTATCGTGGACGCGATCAGCCTTGGCAGTATTGATATTGGCAACTTCACCTTAAGCTCGACTGCTGACATGCGATTGGAGTGAGTGTCATGAGGGGACCAAGAATGCTCCGTTTCCTTTGGCGGGAAGAGTCTGGCCAAGGCCTGATAGTGGGCACTCTGGTCATGGTGATGATTCTTGGCTTTGCGGCCATGACTGTGGATGTGGGGCTATTCCTGCACGAGAGGCGAGAACTTCAGAAGTCGGCTGACGCCGCCGCCCTGGCCGGCGCCCAGGAGCTGCCGTACTCGGCGACGGAGGCCGAGCAAAAGGCGGAGGAGTGGGCTGATAAGAACGGCATCGATGCCAGTGAGCTGGAACCCATCTTGATAAGCACTACCCACGTGGCCAACGACACGATCACGGTGCAGGTCAAGCGGGACGTGCCATTTATCTTTGCCCGTGTGCTGGGCCTCAGCGGCGATACCATGCGGGCCGACGCCACCGCCCTCGTGGGCTCGCCAGCGGGGATGAGCGGGCTGAGGCCCTGGGCGGTCCTGGAGAGCGCCCTGGTGAGTAACCCGGTCGTGCTGAAGTACGACGCCAACAATGGCTCGAACGGCAACTTCGGGGCCCTGCGCATCGATGGCCAGGGCGCCGGCACCTATGAGGACACCATCGTCAACGGTTCCGACAATTCCCTCTCTGCCGGCTCAACACCGGACACCGAGCCCGGCAATATGGTCGGTGGCACCAGGGATGGTGTGCAGTGGCTCATCGACAACACCAGCAGCGCGTGCGATGACTTCGACGAGGTGTTTCCTCCTGGCCTGGTGGAGGGCGGCATCTATCACTTCAGCGACCGCTGCAACCCCTACGGCGGGGCAACGGATAGCCACAGGTGGGTGATTTGTCCAGTCATCGCTAGCTTCCAGCAGGGCAGCCATCCGGTGGACGTGATAACGTTCGCGATGTTCTTCATCGAGGGACTGGGTAGCTGCACGGGCAATCACTGCGAGGTGACCGGCAAGTTCGTGCAAGCCAACGCGGATGTTGGGGCTCTCATTGGTGCTCTGGACCCCAACGGTTCCATCCGCTTCGTGCGACTGGTGGAGTGATAGGGGGCCCGTGACCGAACGGTCGATGTAGGCGGCGGGCGGCGGGTCGTCCGCGTCCGTCAGCAGCTTGCCTGGCCGGCAGAGCGGCGGGCAGAGGGGGGAACCTAATGATACGCAATCGCGTTGGCGGGGGCAGGAGCGGCAAAGCGGTCTTATTGCTGGCCCTTTTCTTGGGCCTTGTTAGCGCGGTGCTGGTCTACGTCTACCTCAGCCAGGCCGGGGGCGAGGAGACCGCAGCATCGGAAACGACAAAGCCGGTGGTGGTGGCCACGGAGGATATCGCTGTGGTCACGCGCATCACCGAGAGCATGGTGGAGGTAAGGGAAATATCGGCGGACGCCGTCCACCCCGACTCCTTCTCATCCACTGAAGGGGTGATAGACAACTTGGCTCGCTACCCCATCACGGCCGGCGAGCAGATCCTGAGCGACAGGGTGGCCCCTAGCTCCCTGACGCTGCCGGAGGGTGAGGAGCTTCCGCTGCCCTACATCGTGCCGGAGGGCAAGCGAGCGGTATCGGTGGGCATAGACGATTTGATTGGCGTCGGCGGCCTGCTGCGGCCTGGCGACTATGTCGATGTCATTCTTACGGTGAAGCTTGCGGGCGGCGATCAAATAGCCAGGATCATCCTCCAGGACCTGGAGGTGCTGGCTCTCGACCAGCAGATCGAGAAGGTGGCTCCCAAACTTGAAGACGGCCAGGAAGAGCGGGTGTCCACCGGTGAAGGTGAGACCGACCCTGAGGCTGTCACGGTGACTCTGGCGGTGACGCCGGTGGAGGGCGAGGTGCTCGTCACGGCCGAGGAGTGCGCAGGTAACTTCGGTGGCCGCTTGGCGCTGGCGCTGCGGCCGTTCGGCGAGCACACGGCTGTCGGGGTGCGCTCCACGTGGTCGGAGACGGGAGGGCTGCCTTACTGCAGCCAGCTGTTTGGGGTGGGCTTGAAGAACTTGA
>JAUWYT010000210.1 GCA_030615705.1 Chloroflexota bacterium | reverse complement strand
CCGAGAGGAGGATGGTGGCCACAAGGGTTATGGCCTGGCCTTCCTGGTGGACATCCTGTGCGGCGTGCTGGCTGGCGCGGGATATGCCACCAACATCTATCCAAAGGACGAGGAGGGCAACCCTTTGCCCGCTAACGTGGGCCACTTCTTCGGCGTCATCCGTGTTGATGCCTTCCGTCCCCTGGATGAGTTCAAAGCTACCATGGACGACATTATCCGCCGCCTGAAGGGCAGCGCCAAAGCGGAGGGGGCGGAGCGGATCTACATCCACGGAGAGAAGGAGTTCGAGGAAGAGGAGCGCCGGCGGCGGGAGGGGATTCCGCTGCATCCCAAGGTGGTGGCGACGGTGCAACAGATTGCCGAGGAGTTAGGGGTAGAGTACGATTTGGAATAGTTCTAGTCCCCTTCGAGGGACCCAAGTTCCGCGAATCCGGCCCTGTCTGGTACGTCAACGAACCCGAAACCTGAAACCCCGAAAGCTGGAACCAGAGATGTACACCATACCCTATGCCACCTTACTGTACCCGCTGCTGGCCGTCTGGGCCGCTCTGCTGATTCTGGGCTTTGCCTTCGGGCGGCTCGACCAGGAGCGGATCAACCGCATCCCCCGCGCCAACAAAATGCTCTCGTCGGCCATCCTGGTAGTATGCGCACTGATCTGGTGGCTGGCCGGCGCGGCCAGCACACCGCTAGCCGCTTATGCCGCGCTCCTCTTCTTCGGTATGGCGTTCTCGTTTATCGGCGATGTGATCATGGCCCAACTCCTGGCCCTGCCACAATATGTGCTCTTCGGCACGGGGGCTTTCGGCGTGGCCCATGTGCTGTACATCAGCGGCTACCTGCGGCTGGGGGCCGTGTTGGGGCTGCAAAACGGCGGGGCGCGGGCCGTCGGGCTGGCTGTCCTCCTCGTCCTGGCCGGGGCGCTGTGGTGGACGCTGATCCGCTCGCTGCAGACTCCCGCCGTGCTCAACTACGGCTCGCTGGGGTACGCGCTGCTGCTGGCGGTGATGGCCGGACTGGCGGTGAGCCTGGCGTTGCAGGAGCCTCGCTTCGTGCCGCTGGCGCTGGGCGCGTTGTTGTTTCTCGTCTCCGACGTGTTCCTGGGGCACCGGCTGTTTCAGGGGGGTAAGTTCCTCTTGGTGGGTGATCTGGTGTGGATGACCTACATCGTGGGGCAATTGCTCATCGTATTCTCCACGGCGACCGGGCTACGGCTATTGTGATAGGCGGATAGCAAGCAGCAGGATGTACAGCGGCGCATCAGGCAGGTGCTGGATTCGAAGAACATTCTCAATCCGGTCAAGATTTTCCCCAGCGGAAATGACCAATGACAAATGACCAAATCCCAAAGATGATCAGCATGTCAGCAAAGCCATATCTGTTGCTCGATGCTGGTGGCACACTGCTCTTCATGGATCAGGACTATCTGTCAATGCTGGCGGATACGCAGGGTTTCCAGGTTGAAGCGAAGCGGTTCTACGATGAGCACTTCCGTCTCGTCCACTGGTTCGACACGTACGTCAGGACCCACCCGTGTTTTCCACCTGGGCTTGCCAAACCCTATCCGCAGGTGCTTTTCGAGCGGGTGGGTGTATCAGAGGAAGCCGCGGCGCAGGCAGCGCAAATGGCCGAAGCCAGGCACGAGCAGAGAAACCTCTGGGGATTCACCTTTCCGTGGGTCGTGGAGACCCTTGGTCAGTTAAAGGGCGAAGGGTATCGAATGTCCATCATCTCCAATTCAGATGGCAGGGTGGAGCAGGAGCTGCACGATATGGGGATGGGAGGTTATTTTGAGAGGGTGTACGATTCTGATGTCGTAGGAGTTCGGAAGCCGGAGCCCGGAATCTACGAGCTGGCCTTGAACGACCTCGGCCTCTGGCCTGAGGAAGCTCTGTTCGTAGGGGACATGTTCTACATAGACATCTGGGGAGCCAACCGGCTGGGGATTCCTGGCATGCACCTCGATCCGCTGGGCCTCTACGAAGGGTGGTCGGGGGCGCGCATCCAGGACCTGCGGCAACTGCCCGGCTGGTTAAAGAAATACGCGGATGCCCCAGAACGGTTTGAGATGCTGCCCCTTCGCGATTTTGCACTGTTGGCGGAGTAATAGCGACGGCCAGATCAAGGAGTGAAGCCAATATCATGACAAAAAGCCTGCTAACAGAAGAGCAAAAGAAGCTTCGCGATCTGATCATCGAGCACGAGTACTACCAGGAGGTGCCGCGCCCTCGGCCCGGCGTGCGGGACGTAGAAGCCGATGCCGCGGCAGCGGACACGATAGAAGAGAAGGAGTGTTAGCCACTTCAGGTTGTCTGTCGTTGCGAGGAGCACTTCGCCTACGCTCAGTGTAGACTCGCCGACGAAGCAATCCCCGTCCCACAACGGAGGAGATTGGTTCGCTCCCTACGGCCGCTCCCAATGACACAGAAGAGCAGGTGAAGGAAAAAGCATGCTGGAACTGAAGAAAGGCATTGACATCCTTGCTGGAGTCGGTGGGATCAACACCCTGGATGAAGCAAAAGCCTTGTTGGAGGTCAAGTGTGACCAGGAGAGTCTAGCAAAGCTAGAGAAGATCACCAATGAGGAAGCTCTTCTGAAAATCGCCAACGCGATTTCGATGACTGATCCTGACGCGGTCTTCGTGAATACCGGATCGGATGCGGACGTTCAAAAAGTCAGGGAAATGAGCCTCGAAAAAGGCGAGGAACGACCACTGCGTATGAAAGACCATACGATTCACTTCGACCTTGCCCAGGAACAGGCGCGGATCATTGACAGAACGTTCTACATCGTGAGCGAAGGCGAAGCGGTCAGTGTGCTGGCCAAGAAAATGCTCAGAGATGAAGCGTACGACTATATTAGAGCCTACATGACCGGCATTGCGAAAGGGAAAACACTGCTTGTTGGCTTCTTCAGCAGGGGGCCCATTGGCGCTCCGGCTGCACTTCCAGCTCTGGAAATCACCACGTCAACGTACGTCATGCACTCGGCAAACATTCTCTACAGAAATGTCTATGAGCGATTTGACGAAGAAGTGCAGCGGGCAGGGCTGTTCCTGACCAATGTCCATAGTGAAGGGCCAAACAGACCGGAGGATCTGCCGAATGCCAGAGTGTTTATGGACAGGAGTTGGCTGACCACGTTCTCGCTGTTCTGTACGTATGCTGGCAATACGCTGCTGCTGAAAAAAGGGAATCACCGCTTTGTGGTTGACCTGGCAACCTACTACCGCAAAGACCAAGAGCTATCAGAGCACATGTTCATAACGGGCTTGACAGGCCCTGGCGGAAGAAAGACATACTTTGCCGGGGCGGCGCCTTCTGGATGCGGGAAAACCACGACGGCTATGACAGGCACGGATTTCATCGGCGACGACCTGGCCCAGTTGTGGATCGCTGAAGACGGCACACTGCGAGGTATCAATCCTGAGTTCGGCATCTTTGGCATCGTCAGGGACGTGAGTCGCGAAGATGATCCGTACTTGATGAAATGCCTGAGAGAAGAAGGCGCGGAAGTGATCTGGTCGAACGTGTTGATTGACGAACACGGCGTGCCGCACTGGGTCGGGAACGGGGAAGTACACCCGAAAAAGGGCATTAACTTCCAGGGCGAGTGGTGGGAAGGCAAGACGGATGAAAACGGCAACCCCATTCCACTTTCCAATCCGAATGCACGATGCACCCTTCGGAGCAGCGCTATCGGAAATTACAACGAAGCCGTGGCCGAAGATCCACACGGGGTGGAGATCAAAGTGATCACGTACAGCGGACGGGACAGCGATACTATGCCTCCGGTTTGGGTCGCCAGGAATCCCGATCATGGTGTTGTCATCGGGGCCTCGATCCTCTCGGCGGCAACCGCGACGGAGGTTGGAGCCAAGGGCGTCAGGCGCCAGCCCTGGGCCAATGAGCCGTTTATCCCTGGTCCGCTTGCCGACTACATGGATGCCCAGTTTGCGTTCTTCAATTCCGACAAGCTGAAAAGCAAACCCATTATGGCGGGGCTGAACTACTTCCTGACGCACGGCGCCCGTGGCCCTGTACTTGTCGCCCTTGGTCCTTTGGCCCTGTACTCAGGCCGCCCTCTGTCCTTGGGCCCTGTACTTAGGCCGTACAGGACTAAGTGCCAGAGGACCAAGGGTACAGGACTAAGTGCCCAAGCCCTTGGTCCTGTGGCCCAAGGACACAGGGGACAAAGGGTCCAGGACAAGTGCGGGGAAGGCGACAACCTACTGGGCGAGAAACGTGATGTGAAGGTGTGGCTCG
>JAUWYT010000007.1 GCA_030615705.1 Chloroflexota bacterium | reverse complement strand
TCGATCTCAGGATTCCAGGATCCAGGAAAGCGAAAACAGAGAGATCCTGGTATTCTTTTGCCTCGATATCTTGAAATCCATCGCGAAGTCCAGAATGCCCTCGATGCTAACTCACCCCTCGTGGCCCTGGAATCCGCCCTGATCTCTCACGGGCTGCCCTATCCGCAGAGCCTGGAGACGGCACAGGCCCTGGAACAGGCAGTGCGAGAGAACGGAGCAGTTCCGGCAACGATTGCGGTCATCGAAGGGAAGATCAGGGTCGGGCTGACGGAGAAGGAGCTGGAACGGCTGGCTACAGGGAAAGGAGTTCGCAAGGTCAGCCGGCGGGACCTAGCCATCGCGGTGGCGCAAAAACTGGACGGGGCGACGACGGTGGCGGCGACGATGTACGTCGCCTCCTTGTCGGGCATTGAGGTTGTGGCTACGGGTGGCATCGGCGGGGTGCACCGGGGCCAGCCCTTCGCGAGGTTTTCCGCCGACATCTCCGCCGACCTGCCGGAGCTGGCCCAGACTCGCGTGACCGTGGTCTGCTCGGGGGCCAAGTCCATCCTCGACCTGCCGCTCACTCTGGAGTGGCTGGAGACCTATGGCGTACCCATCCTGGGCTACAGGACCGATGAGTTCCCCGCCTTCTACTCCCGCCAAAGCGGCCTGCCGGTGGACGCCCGCGTGGACACTCCCGAGGAAGTGGCGAGGATCATCCGCACGAAATGGGAGTTGGGGCTGGAAGGGGGCGTGCTGGTGACGGTGCCTGTGCCTGAGGAGGCGGAACTGCCCTGCGAGGTCGTGGAGGAAGCCATCGAGAGGGCTTTGACAGCAGCCCAGGAGCAAGGGATCACTGGCAAGGCCCTGACCCCCTTCCTCCTGAGCCAGATCGCCCGCATCACCGAGGGCAGGAGCCTGGCGGCCAACATCGCCCTATTGCGAAACAACGCTGCCGTCGCCGCTCAGATCGCCAAGGCGCTGGCCGAATGCCAGGGAGGCAGCCTCGCATGATGAACAACGCCATCAGGAGCAGAGCCCCCGTGCGCCTCGACCTGGCCGGGGGCTGGACGGACGTACCCCCCTTCTCTAAAGAAGTAGGCGGGGCGGTGGTCAACGTCGCCGTCAACCTCTATACCTACACCTCCCTCACCCCTCGGCTCGACAAGAGGTTCCACATCACATCGGCGGATTACGGCATCTCCCTGGAGATAGCGAGCTTCGAGGAACTGGCCTACGACGGTCACCTGGACCTGGTCAAGGCCGTCCTCCGCCGTCTGGGCATTCGACAGGGCCTGAACATCTTCGCGCGGGGGGAGGCGCCACCGGGGTCGGGGATGGGCTCATCGGCCTCAACAGGGGTAGCCCTGATTGGACTCCTGGACGCCTTTCGAGGGAAGAAGCGCGACTCCTCGGAAGCTGCTGAGCTGGCCCACCTCCTGGAGACGGAGGAACTGGGCATCGCCGGGGGCAAGCAGGACCAATACGCTGCCGCCTACGGGGGCATGAATTTCATGGCATTCGAGGACCCCGTGGTGCGCGTGACCCCCCTCAATCCGCCGGATTGGGTGCTGAACGAGCTGGAGAAGCACCTCGTCCTCTGCTGCACGGGCCGGGGGCGGGTATCGGGGGACATCATCAGCACGGTGATGGGGGCCTATCGGCGCGGAGAGTCCGGAACCGTGAGGGCGCTGCACCGGCTCAAGGCCATCGCCGCGGAGATGAGGGACGCCCTCCTCGAGGGCAACCTTGAAGCCTTTGGGGCGCTCCTGCGGGAGAACTGGGATAACCAGAAGGCCCTCCATCCCTCGGTGACCAACCCCCAGATGGATAACCTCTTCGCCATCGCCCTGGCCGAGGGGGCCATTGGGGGGAAGGCACTGGGGGCAGGCGGCGGGGGCTGCCTCCTCTTCTACTGTCGGCCTGACCGGGAGCACGTCGTCTGCCGTGCCCTCGGGGAGGCCGGGGCCCAGATCCTGAGCTTCAACTTCGATTTCAAGGGCCTGCAAGTGTGGACTGTGCCTCAACCAACCTCTGTTAACCTCTGGGGGGAGCAATGAGATCAGACTGGCTAGCTTTGGTTATCTCGTACGTCTACGTCTTCGCCGTGATCGGGGTTGGCGAGGGCCTGCGCAAGTGGCGGTGCTACTCCACGGAGTTCACCCGCAAGCTCATCCACATCACCGTGGGCATGTGGACCTTCGGCACGGTGCTCCTCTTCCAGCACTGGTACTTCGCCATCATCCCTCCCCTCTCCTTTGTGGCCACCAACTACATCTCCTATCGCGGAGAGATCTTCAAGTCCGTGGAGACGGGCGAGAAGGGCAACCTGGGCATGGTCTACTTCCCCATCTCCTTCGCCGTCATCATCTGCCTCTTTTGGATGAGGCCCAACCTCCTGGTGGCCAGCCTGATGCCGATGACCTGGGGGGATGCACTGGCGGCTATCCTGGGCCGGCGCTACGGTCAGCGAAAGTACAGCGTCCTGGGCTTCACTCGGTCCATGGAAGGCTCACTTGCCATGTTCCTCTTCAGTTGGCCATCCATCTTCCTAGCCCTTTTGCTCCTGCCGTCCCTCGGCGGTGTCCTGAGCCCTCAGTCCTTGGGCCTGAGGACCAAGGGCCTGCCGAAGGGCTGGCAAACGAGTTTGCTCTACTCTCTTGCTGTGGCTGCCTTCGCTACTCTGGTTGAGGCTCTCTCCCCCTGGCACATTGATAACCTGACCGTGCCCCTCTTTTCCGCTGCCTTGCTCTACCTGATAGCAAAGTGATCTCGCTGGATCAACAAGAAAGGACACGTTCCCCGTGGTCTACCGGGCCAACACACGCCGCAAGCTGGACGAGGAGCTGGGCCGGGCCGCCCTGCGATGCGAGGAGTTCTGTTATGTGGGCGACCCCTCCTACATCGCCGCTAATGACTTGCTCTTCAAACTGGGGGTGTGCTCCTGGAGAGGCTGACGGACTACGGTCCGTTGCGCTCACTCAAGGTTCACCTGGTGGCCAGCTACGTGAAGGACTAATGTTCTGTATCTCCTGACACCACCGACAAAAGAACACCGGAGAGAATGACGGTTCTCTCCGGTGTTCTTGATTAGCCAACAGCTCTAAATCACGTTCCCCGTTCGATCAAGGCTTCCTCTTTGGCGAAGGCGGCTTCCGCGATCGGGACTCCCTTCTTGGCAAAAGTCAACCCTTCCTCACCGACATCTATGACTACGATATCGCCTGACTGGAAGAGACGGTTCAGTAGCTGTACAGATAGAGGACTCTCCACCCGCCGTTGCAAGGTGCGCTTAAGGGGGCGGGCTCCAAACTGGGGATCGTAACCCTCCTCGGCCAGCCACTCCCGCGCGGCCTCGGTCAGCTCTACGGCCAAACCCTGCTCGGCAAGACGGGCGCTGATCTCCTTCATCTGGAGGTCAACGATCTGCTTCACCTGCTCCTGGCTCAGGGTGTGGAAGATGATGATCTCGTCAACGCGGTTGAGGAACTCGGGGCGGAAGGTCTTCTTGAGCTTTTTCTGGATCTTCTGATGCGCCTCTTGCTCATCTGGAGTGTCTGCCTCTCCCGGCCTCAGGAAGCCGAGGGTACCCCCCTTCTGGGCAAACTCCGTGCCGATGTTGGAGGTCATGATGACCACCGTGTTGCGGAAGTCAACGATGTTACCCTGTCCGTCGGTCAGGCGCCCGTCCTCCATGATCTGCAGCAGAGCGTTCCAGACGTCGGGATGGGCCTTCTCGATCTCGTCGAAGAGGACGATCTGGTAAGGCCGCCGCCGTACCGCTTCGGTGAGCTGTCCTCCCTCCTCGTAGCCCACGTAGCCGGGGGGGGCGCCGAAGAGGCGGGAGACGGTGTGTCGCTCCCGGTACTCGCTCATATCTATACGTACCAGGGCCTCCTCGTCGTCGAACATGAACCAGGCCAGCGTCTTAGCCAGCTCGGTTTTGCCTACCCCAGAGGGGCCCAGGAAGATGAAGCTGCCGATGGGGCGCTTGGGGTCCTTCAAGCCACTTCTCGCCCGGCGGATGGCATCGGCGACGGCGTTTACGGCCTCATCCTGGCCGATGATTCGCTCGTGCAACCTCCCCTCCATCTGCAAGAGCCTCGCGGCCTCGGTTTCCATCAGATTGTGCACGGGGATTCCCGTCCAACTGGCGACTACCTGAGCAATGTCTTCCTCGTCCACCAGCTCATCCAGGTTCATCTCCTGTCGCCAGGCATCGCGTCTGGCATTGAACTCCATCTCCGACTGCAGGCGTGCGCTCTTGAAGCTGGCCGCCCGCTCGTAGTCCCGAGCTGCCCAAGCGGCCTCCTCCTCGGCGATCAACTTCTGGAGCTCGGCCTTCATGGTCTTGAGTTCTGGCGGCATGCTGTAGATCGCGACGCGCAGTTTCGCCGCCGCCTCGTCCATAAGGTCTACGGCCTTGTCGGGGAGACGGCGGTCCGTCACGTAGCGCTGGGAGAGCCGGGACGCTGCCACCAGGGCCTCGTCGGCAAAGGTGACCTTGTGGTGGGCTTCGTAGCGGTCGCGAAGCCCCCTCAGCATCTCGATGGTCTCCTCAACGGTGGGCTCCTCTACGTAGACGGGAGAGAAGCGCCTCTCCAGAGCAGAATCCCGCTCGATGTACTTGCGGTAGTCGTCCAGGGTGGTGGCCCCCACGCATTGCAGCTCCCCCCGGGCCAGGGCGGGCTTCATCATACTGGAAGCGTCAAGGGCTCCTGAGGCGGCACCAGCTCCGACCACGTTGTGCAGCTCATCAATGAAGAGGATAATCTCCCCCTCGGCCCGCTGGATTTCTTCGATGGCTGCTTTCAGGCGCTCCTCGAACTCGCCACGGAAGCGGGAGCCAGCCACCATGGCTCCCAAATCCAGGGAGACGACTCGTTTGCCCATCAGTATCTCGGGCACGTCGTCTTCGGCGATCTTCTGGGCCAGACCTTCGACGATGGCCGTCTTCCCAACACCGGCCTCGCCGATGAGAACCGGGTTGCTCTTGGTGCGCCGCGACAGCACCTGCATAACCCGCAGAATCTCCTCGTCGCGGCCAATGACTGGATCCAGTTTTCCTTCCTTGGCCAACTGAGTAAGGTCACGGCTATATTTTTCGAGCGTGCCGTACCGGCTCTCGGCGAACTGATCGGTCACCCGTTGCCCCCCTCGCACTTCTTTGATGGCTTTGTAGACCCGGTCTTTGGTGACGCCGCAGTCACCCAGAATGCGAGCCACTGGGGTGCCCCGCTCGCTGGCGATAGCTAAGAAGATGTGCTCGGTCGAGACGTACTCATCCCTGAGCTTGCTGGCCTCCTCGTTAGCTAAATCTATGACGCGCTTGAGGCGGGGGGTCATAAACACCTGGCCTGTCCCGCCGCCGTAGATGGCGACCTTAGGGCTGGCCTTCAACGCGGCGTCCAAGTGGCTTTTCACGGTCTCGGTGTTCACCCCCAGCTTCTCCAGGATCTGGGGGATGACGCCCTCCGGCTGCTCCAGGAGGGCGAGCAGCATATGCTCCGTGTCTACCTGATTGTGGCTATAACGCTGCAATATCTCATACGACCGAGTGGCCGCATCCAGGGCCCGCTCAGTGAAACGGTCAAATCTCATCATGGGTAATCCACCTCTCTAATCTAATCCCTTGTCCTTGAGCTTCTCTACTTCAAGGAGCTAGAGATCTTCAGCCTCTGAAGGCTATCTTATCCTAATTATACTTAACTTACCCCGTTTTGACAAACACGCTTGACTCGTGGCAGACGTTAGCGGAATTGCGTCCGCACTCCAGTGAGTTCTTCCATCTAGTCATTATAGAGCACTCATGTTAGAATTATGCAAGAAAAGTATTAGAGCTTTGTTAGAGATTCACCAAAAGCGCTCAATAGCGCAAAAGCGCTCCGATGTGGCCCGCTTTCTCCAGGGCCGGGCTGTCTCTCACTACCTCCACCTGTCCCCCCTGGTCAATGACCCCCCGCACGATCAGGTCCACAGCATCATCTATTTGCTCCACCCTACTGCCGCAGAAGGGGCACTTCTTCTTGGCTTGAGCGGCGATGTAGCCGCACTGCTGACAACGGTAGCCAGCCGCCCTGTATCCTTCGGCCACCAACAAGATGTGCACTCGCCCCTCATACACGGCCCCCAAGGTGTCAGCCAGGCCGATGACCCCGGCCCCGCCCTTGGCTGCTGCGGTGATCGCGCTCTCCACAAGTTCCTTCTCCCTCTCGCGCTCAACCTCCGCTATGATCTTCAGCGAACGATCCAATACCTCTGTCTCCGAGGCGGTCATAACTGCGGGGAAGCTGCCCACTACCTGTTCTCGTAAATCCTTAGGCAGCATTTCCTGAAACTGGGCCACGGTCTGTTCAGTGCCACCCAGAATGATTCGGCCACATCGCCCTCCCGCGCAGAACTTGGCCGTCAACTCGGCTGCCTCCTTGAGATTGCGCTGGGCTATCTCTTCCTGCCTCCGACCCGTGCGCGCCGTTACCCCACCCCGACGGCCAGCCGCCGAGGCACGGCCGTGCTTCATGCGCTTCACCTCCTCTCCAAGAGTTCCGCTCGTCTCCTGCAACTCCCCTAGTTGGAAGAGAAAGAGGCGCGCTCCCTCCTGGTCCACCAGCACAACCCCATAACGTCCATAGGCGTCGAGGATGTCAGTCAAGGGCTTGATGTAGGGTCTCTGGCCTACGTAGACGTGGTTTTCCACCGGCACGGCCAGAGGATAAGCCCGCCAAAAATCCTGCTCCAGGCAGGAAAACATCACCACACCCCTGCCTTGCCAGTCGTACTCGTGGTCGAAGTATCTCTCCACGGCAGCAATATCTTTGCGCAACGCCTGACCTGCCACCTCCCTCAGCAGGCCTCTCAGCACAAGCTTGTATTCATCAGTAGTATGCTTCGTCGGATCAACGTTTAGATACAAGCTTAGCAGCGGCGATTCCTCGCTGTGGAAACCTACTAGCTCTTGCAGATCATTTTCGCTGAACATGCTCTAGCCTCCTTTTTGCCTCAGTTTGCGTAGCCGTTTTGGGTGCCTTGACCCTTTTGGTCATGTTCACAGGCCTTCAGGCACTTCACCTAGCTCCACTTCGATGCTCATCTCACGGCCTCCGCGCAGGATGGTCAGCTCAACCACCTGGCCTACCTGGGTTTCCGTCTCCAGGTAGACCGTCAAATCCTCATGATTCTCAACTGGTCGGCCGTCTATGGCCAAGATGATGTCACCCCCAGCTAGAATGCGGCGGTTGCCCACAATGACTTCCCGGTTGCCTCCTCTCAGGCCAGCCTTGGCAGCGGGGCTGCCCCTGTAGATGCGGGCCACCAGGATCCCCTTTTCCACAGGGAGTCCCAGGCTCTGGGTAAGCTCTGGATCGATGGAGTAACCTAGAATCCCTAACCAAGGGTGGCGATAGCGGCCTTTCTCAATCAGCTCCGGCACCACCCGCTTGACGGTATCCACAGGGACAGCGAAGCCGATATTCTCGGCCCCAGTGCGGATGGCGGTGTTGACGCCTATGACCCGTCCCTGGGAATCCAGCAACGGCCCGCCGGAGTTGCCGGGGTTGATGGCTGCGTCGGTCTGGATGACGTTGTAGATGACCCGGCCGCTCTCCACTTCCAAGGGCCGCCCCAGGGAGCTGATGACCCCCGTGGTGAGCGTGCGGTCCAGGCCAAAGGGGTTGCCGATGGCGATGGCCCGCTGCCCCACCCGCAAGTCCGCGGAGCTGCCCAGTTCAATGGGATGGAGCTTCGCTGAGGGCACATCAATTCTAATGACCACCAGGTCATTGTACGGATCAGTACCCACAACCTCGGCCGGTACCCTTGTCCCATCGGCAAGGGTCACATGCACTTCATCGGCTCCTTCAACCACATGGTTGTTGGTGACGATGTGCCCCTCTTTGTCTATGACAAAGCCGGAGCCAGTGCCTTCCTGAGGGATGGGCCCCCAGAAGAAACTCAGGGTGATCACTCGGCTAGCGATGTGGACTACGGCGGGGCTGGCCTGCTCGTAGACGCTGATCACCAGTTGCTCTTCGACATCAACTGCTTCCAGCATCTCCGGAGGCAGGGGAGTCGGCGTGGCTATCACCACTATGTGGGTAGGAGTAGGATTAGGGGTAGGCTCCTGTTGTTCAATTATCCGGGGCAGGGTCAGCTTACAACTCAACAGAGCTATCATCAATAGGGTGATTAAGATAGACAGGTATAGTTTCTTGTTCACCGTCTCTCCTGTTTATCCTGGCGCAGGCTCGCCAGTTCACGGAATAGTTCCTTCTCCCGTTGGCTGAGCTTTTGTGGTACTTGTACCCTGAGCCTGGCGTAGAGGTCGCCGCGTTTTTGGGGATTGCGCAAGTTGGGCATGCCCTTTCCTTGCAGGCGGAAGGTTCGGCCGCCCTGGGTCTCAGGTGGGATCTTGAGCATTACGTCGCCGCTCAGGGTGGGCACCTTGACCTCCCCACCCAGCACTGCTGTGTAGACATTGACGGGGACCTCGCAATGAAGGTCATCCCCTTGACGCTCAAAGATAGAATGAGGGAGAACCTTAACTTCCAAATAGAGGTCTCCACTGGTCCCTCCGGCGATGCCGGGGCCGCCCTCGCCTGCCACCCGCACCTTGGAACGTGTCCTGGCCCCCGGCGGGATCTTTATCTCCAGGCGCCGTCCATCTTTCTGGATCATCCGGGTAGTGCCTCGAAATGCCTCCTCCAGGGTAATCTCCACCGCCTGAGTGTAGTCTTGGCCCCGGCGAGGGCGCGCTTGACGTGCTCCCTTCCAGCCGGTGCGGGGGGCGCCCATGCCGCCGAAAACGGCCTGGAAGAAATCGGAGAAACCTCCGCCGCCGAAGAGGTCTTTCAAATCACTCAGGTCTCCGTACTCTACCCGGACGCGGCCGCCTCCAGGCCTTTCTCGGCTGAACCACTGGCTCCAATCGAAACCTCTAGCATCTCGGCCCATGCGCTGCCACTGTTGCCAACTGGTTCCCAACTGATCGTACTTGCCACGCTTCTCGGGGTCGGACAAAACCTCGTGGGCTTCATTAATGTCCTTGAAACGCTCCTCGGCAGCTTTATCGCCGGGGTTAACGTCGGGGTGACATTGACGAGCCAGCTTGCGATAAGCCTTTTTTATCTCTTTCTCGTCGGCGTTCCGTTTCACGCCCAGGATATCATAGTAGTCTTTATACTCCATCTATCGTTTATGCTCCAATTGAGATTAGGAAGCTAACAGGGGAATAAAAAGTGCCAACGCTTTGAATTTCTACCCAGGATCAGCATGTATCTCAACGCCGTCTTCTCCTAATCCACCACAAAGCACCGCCTAACGTCCTCGGGCTTTGCGAAGTGCGAAGCATTTGGGCGAACGAAGTGAGCCGCAAAGCCTGTGTTATGTGCTGCGCGCGCAAAGATATCATCCTCATGTTTCACCGTAGAACATATCGGGATTGTTTCTTAATGCTTCCACATACAGTTCAATCAATTCTTTCAGTTTCAACAGTCTAACAGTAGCTTCACCAATGGTGGTTATCTTCATGATACCATGTTTCTTGCATATCTCCTCCATCTTGGCAAAATCGGGATAGGGGCCAAAGTCAGTTTCCCACTCCGGTTCCGGATATTTCTCGAGCAGTCCGGCAGGAGGAGCAAATTTCTTCAATATCCGTTCAGGTCTATGGAATTATGCGAGGGATTGACGACATCAGCGACGTATATTATACTAGCTTTTAGGCTTTTTGCATAGCATGAGTGCCCCCAGAGCAGGGCTTTCCCAAAGTAAGCTGGCAGTGGGGAAAAGGCGTACTTTAGCTGTCACCCTGAGCGAAGCGAAGGGTCTCGTTCTCCGAAAACGAGATTCTTCGTTTCTCTCAGAATGACAGATTGCTGGCAAACCCTACTTTGAGAATGCCCTGGTCCCCACAGACGTTTGGAAAGTCGGGCAAGCACGGGGCTTGCCCGTGCATGTCCGCCCTCGTAAGGTTGCGATAACTAGCAAAAGAGGATATAATGGGTGGCGTGGGATGCGGTACTCCCATGAGGTCTTCACTACCGGACACTTTTTCTACGGGCGTCATTCTGAGCGCGAAGCGCCAAGAATCTCGTTACCGCAAATGAGATTCTTCGCCCCTGCGGGGCTCAGAATGACAGGATGGGCTCGTTAGATTCGCTTATGCTAGCTTGTCCAGAAAAGTGTCCGGTAGCAAAATGAGGTCAAAGATTAGCACAGGAGGTCAAGCATGGAGATTTTCCTGGACACAGCCAAGATTGAGGAGATCCGCGAAGCGGCTAAGCTGGGGATCATCAGCGGGGTGACCACCAACCCCAGCCTGATGATGAGGGCTGGCCGCAGCGATTACAGGGAGGTGACTCAGGAGATTTGCTACATCGTGCAGGGGCCCGTCAGCGCTGAGGTTACTGAGCTGGAGGCTGACAAGATGGTGGAACAGGCCAAAGAGATCGCCCAGTGGTCGCCTCACGTGGTGATCAAAATACCTGTCACCGCTGAGGGCCTTCAGGCCATCTATACCCTTTTCGAGTCGGAAGTCGACCCAGAGAGCATCTGCCAGGATTGCGCCTGGCTGGGCCAATGCGACACCGACCTGGACATCGCTCAAGACCTGGTTCGCATCTGGGGCATCCGCACCAACGCCACACTTGTCTTCTCGGCCAATCAGGCGCTCTTGGCTGCCCTGGCCGGTGCCCCCTTCGTTTCAATCTTCGTGGGGCGTCTGGACGATGCGGGCAACGATGGCATGCAGGTGGTAGCCGACACCGTGGAGATCTTTGAAACCTACGGCTTCGACACCGAGATCATCGCCGCCAGCATCCGCCATCCCATGCACATCGTCGAGGCGGCCCTCTTGGGCGCTGACATCGCCACCGTGCCCTGCGACGTCCTGATGAAGGCCATCAAGCACCCCCTGACCGACGTCGGCATCGAACGCTTCCTGACCGACTGGGCGAAAGCCAGCCAGAAATGAAAGTTGTCCTCCGCCTGTTAAGCTATCTAAGAGCATATTGGCGCTGGGTGGTGGTTAGCATTGTCTGCCTGCTGTTCCTCACCATCCTCAATCTGCTGCCCCCCCTTTTCCAGAGGGAGATCATTGACGAGGTCGTCGGCAACCGCCTGCTGGATCGTTTGCCCATGCTCATTTTGGGGCTGGTCGGCGTCTACGCCCTGACCCGTCTCCTGAACTTCGGGGAGCAGTATCTCAGACACGTCCTGGGGGAGAGGTTCATCCTCGACTTCCGCGTTCTCCTCTATGACTATCTGCAGCGCCTGTCCATCTCCTTCTTCGAGGATCAGCAGACGGGCGAGATCATGTCGCGCATCACCAACGACGTGAACGCCCTGGAGGACTTCGTCACCCACTCCGTCGGATTCCTCATCGTGGATCTGCTGCGCCTGGTGGGAACAGCGATCATCCTCCTTGTTCTGGACTGGCAATTGGCTCTCTTGACTTTGCTCCCAGTCCCCGTTCTGGCCGTGGCCATGCGTCTGTTCAACACCCGCGTGCGACCCATCTACCGCCAGATCCGCGACCGGCTGGGCGACATCAACGCCGAGCTGCAGGACAACATCTCCGGCATTCGGGTGATCCAGGCCTTCGGCCAGGAGAGGCACGAGCTTGATCGGTTCACCCAGCGCAGCACCCGGTATTACGAGGAGCGCGTAAAGGGCATTCGCTATTGGGCGACCTTTTTCCCAGCCATGCGCTTTGTAGCGTCAATGGGCATGGCAATAGTCCTGGGCTTCGGTGCGTATCGCGTCTTCAGTGGCGCGCTGACCCTGGGCGGGCTGGTGGCCTTTATCTCCTACGTGGCCTCTTTCTACGAACCTATCCACCGTCTGGTTCAAACTGACAACATCGTGCAGCAGGCCATCGCCGCCGGGGAGCGGGTGTTCGAACTGCTGGATACCGCGCCTGAGATCGAAGATGCGCCCGATGCCGCCGAGTTGCCCGCTATCCAGGGAGCCGTCGTCTTTGAGGGAGTCTCCTTCCGCTATGGCACGGGCGAGGAGGTGTTGCGCGACGTCAGCTTCCAGATGCGGCCCGGCCAGGTGGTGGCTCTGGTCGGGCCCAGCGGGGCGGGCAAGACGAGCATTGCTAACCTGATCCCCCGCTTCTACGACCCCGTCAGCGGCCGGGTCACGGTTGAGGGCCACGATGTCAGAGAGGTCAAGCTGGCCTCCCTCCGCAGGCAGGTCGCCGTGGTGCTGCAGGACACCTTCTTGTTCAACGGGACGGTGCGTGACAATGTCATCTATGGCAAGCCGGATGCCAGCGAGGACGAGATGATCGCTGCCGCGAAGGCGGCTTACGCCCACGAGTTTATCATGAATCTGCCCCAGGGTTATGAAACCAAGATCGGCGAGCGGGGGGTTAAGCTATCCGGTGGGCAGAAGCAGCGTCTGGCGCTGGCGCGAGCCATCCTGACCGACCCCCGCATCCTCATTCTCGATGAGGCCACCTCGTCAGTTGACGCCGAGGCCGAGTATCTGATCCAGCAGGCGTTGAAGAAGGTGCTGGAGGGGCGCACCGCCCTGGTCATCGCCCATCGTCTGTCCACCATCCGCCACGCGGACAAGATCATCGCCCTGGAAGATGGTCGCATCGTCGAGGTGGGCGATCATCGCGAGCTCCTGGCCCGTGGCGGCCTCTACAGCCAGATGTACCGGCGGCAGTATGATCTGGTGGCGGCTTCCGACTTCGACTAGCTGACCAACAGCAACTCCAACCGGCACGACCACCTCGACAGCCACTGCCACATCTCAAATGGGCTAAAGCTTACTCAGGGTCTGGGACAGAGTCCATGGAGCTATCAGGCCCAGGGGGAGGAACCTCTACCGATGGCCGGTGTTTCACCCATTTGTATTTGCAGAGCGCTTTGTTTCTGATTGAGGTCATCAACTGGGAGGTTGGGGGCAGTTGATAGTATTTTCGGCAAAGGAGGTTCCAGGTGCCTAGGTCGGCGGGCAATACCGTGAGGCGGAGTACTGCCCCTCCGGATGCGGAGGTGATAAACAATTCCCCCAGCCGCTACCTGATCGAGGACTGGCGGGCCTACTACTGGGTGGTCACCGAAAGGGGCGATTTGATGGACAGGAGAGTCACCATCCAGTTGCCCCTAGGATACGCTGACGTCTGCCCGGAGGTGGAGATAGGCCAGAGCGGCTGCGTCTATCGTGTGAGGCGCTGGGGGGTGGCGTGCTATGCTTCCCTTCTGGAGGAGATGGGGTTCGATCCCGGCCCACTCTTGACCCACGACCAGGAGCGTTTCCCGGGCGGGGAGGGACAGGAGATCCTTCCGATGATGATTCAGGCCACCCACTTTGACCTCCCCGGCTACTTCATAATCGCCGGCCAGCAGTATCCCTTCCTTCTCTTCGATCCTGGGGGAACACTTAAGGGATCGTATACGAAATGGCGCACCTATCTGGGAGCTCTGGCCTGGTTGGTTTCTGAGGGCAAAGTTAACGCCGACTTCGAGCTGCTGCGAATCACCAACCCGGGGCTGTATAGAAAGGCGGTTGATTATCTCTTGGGTGCATTGCGGGGATGATAGGACGAGGATTCTGAGCACCGGGGTGATGAGATATGGCTAAGAAGAGGGCTCACGTTTCCATCAGTGGTTGGGTGCAGGGTGTTTTCTTCCGGGCCGAGAGCCGAAATCTAGCCCGTCAGTTGGGCGTGAAGGGATGGGTTAGGAACCTGTGGGATGGGAGAGTGGAAGCTGTCTTCGAGGGGGAGGATTGGGCCGTCGAGCGAATGGTATCCTGGTGCCACCGGGGGCCGCGAGGTGCGGAGGTGGAAAACGTCGACATAACCTATGAGGACTATACCGGGGAGTATGATTCTTTCTCCGTAGTCCATTCAATGCGATGATGGGCGATGGAAGAAAAAGTGGACATCGGTGCATACAACATGCGCTGCCCGAATGGCTGTCGCTATTTGTTATGCAAGCTGGAGTTTGGCAAAAACTGAAAAATCGCCAATGGCCAGATGCAAATAAAGCTTAAGGAGGAAACATCAATGAAGATGGACAAGGTTTCAGAAGCAATGGAGAAGTTGGGCATCCCCGGAAGGGACGCCTACGATCTTCCCACCAGCCAAAAGCGCTTCCCCGACGGGGCCTGGTATAGGATGGAGATCTCCGGCGTGGAGCGGCCAAAAGTGCTGGAGGCCGTCATTGACGAGTCGCAGAAGCGGAACATGCCCATCCACCGCTTGATCTCGGTTGTGATGGGGGCCACCCTTTTGGACAAGGCGGAGCTAAAGGACTTCGCCCAGATGGCCGCTGAGGCCAAGATGGAGGTCATCCTGACGCCTGGCCCCCGCTCTGCCTGGGACACGGGGCGGCAGTTGGTTACTCCAGAGGGGGCTTTCTCCGGCATGCGCTTCCGCGGCTCTGACCAGTTGCGACAGGTCATTACGGATATCATGACTTGCATAGATATCGGCTTCCGGGGTTTTCTGGTGATTGACGAGGGGCTGCTCTGGCTCCTCAACGAGATGAAGAAGAATGGCGACATCCCGGAGGACGTGGTCTTCAAGGTCTCCATCTATGCCGGCCACGCCTCGGCCGCGGGTGGCAAGGTGCTGCAAATGTTGGGAGCTGGCACGTTTAACCCTGTGGCTGACCTCAGCCTGCCCCAGTTGGCTTCCATCCGGCAGGCCATTGACATGCCCATTGATGTGCATATCATCCTCACCGAGTCCTTCGGCGGATACATCCGCATCTATGAGGGCCCGGAGATGGCCCGTGTGTGTGCGCCGTGTTACTTCAAGATCGAGCCGGGCACGGCGTGCGCGGCCGGTCCGGGGGCTCTCTACAAGCCGTGGGTGGATGAGGGAATGCTGGCGCATTGGGGCCGCGTGAAGGTGAAATACGCCCAGATCATCCACGAGATGATCCAGGAGAACTTCCCCGAGGCCACGATGTCGGGGGTAGGGCCTGCGGATTTGGCCATACCGAAGCCGTAAAGCAGTAAACTGGTAGATTGGGAACTGGTAGAAGTGAGGAGGATATATGCGCAACAGACGGAGCTTAGTGCGAATCCTGGCCGATGCCCTCACCGCCTCGCGGCTGGTCATCGCCGTGGGCATCGTGGGCATAGGCATTCCCTGGGGACGCGGTGCGCTGAACCTGGTGCAAATAGCCACCCTGGTGGGCTGGACAGCCGACACGGTGGACGGACACCTGGCCAGACGTGCTCCCGCCGACCAACAGACCTTGATCAGCAAGCACGATCGCACCGCTGACGCCTTCATGGTGCTGGCTGGCTTCCTTTACATGACGGCCGTCGGCTTCGTCTCGTGGTGGTTTTGCCTGCTCTATCTCGGGGTCTCGGCCGGCCTGATCTATCGTTTCCGCTCCAGCGCAGTGACTACGCTGCTGGAAGCACCGCTGGTCATCCAGATGCCGCTGGTGGCTTTCAGGGAAACGCCCAGCCTGGGCCTGGCCTGGCTGGCCTGGGGCCTACTGGCCCTCATCCTGGATCGCAAGCGGCTGATGGTGCGGCTGCGCATTCTGTGGGACGACTGGCGGCGGATGCGAGCGTGAGGGGCTGTCTGCGGAATGAGTCATCTTACCAGTAGAATTCTTTTACAAACGCCAAGAAACTAACCACAAAGACACGAAGGCACAAAGAAATTGAAAAACTTAGTGTCCTGGTCTCTTGGTGGTTATTGATAGATAGGAGGTAGCATCATGAGGGAATGCAAACAAGACGAGAACCTGGCCAAATGCACTTGCACTTACGAGCCTTGCAGTCGCAAGGGGCTGTGCTGCGAGTGCATCATGTACCACCAGAAATACGGCGAGTTGCCTGGTTGCCTGTTCCCGCCGGAGGTGGAGCGAACCTACGACCGAAGCATCGCTCGCTTCGTCAGCATCCACAAGTAGGGGCAGGACCCTGTGCCTGCCCGCAGGTTTTCAAGCTGCTCGGGAACAAGTCTGCTGTCCTCAGGGAGAGGTATCGCAATAAGAGGGCTTTGCAGGATAAGTTCAAAGGGTTATGAGCACCAATCTGGTATGCTTCGCGACCGCTGGTACGGCATCTTCGAACGTCGCCTTGCATGATCGATGATTATGTGATATGATTGAAATTGGGTATTACAGGGTGGACGCATCATTTAGGAGAATCCTAATGAACGAATTAGAGCGGAAGCTACATCGAATCAGGGATGAGGCTTGTACAAGCTTGGCAAGGAAGGCACCTGAGTCAAGAACCACACTTGATGTTTTTGGATGCTGTGAGGTTCTTGAAGTCCTCACAACGGCCTGACTCAGCCGGCTTGGATTGCCTTCTCACTTCGTAGCATGTTACTTGAAGCACCAGACGGGCAGCTTAAACGACCTCTGTCACGATGACTTCCTTCGCCCCGGCCAATCGCAACATCATGCTCACCCGGCTGCGCGTTTCCTGAGTGACCAGA
>JAUWYT010000011.1 GCA_030615705.1 Chloroflexota bacterium | reverse complement strand
CGGCCTACACCCCCCTCCCGATGGAGGTCTCTAACATCAACGACTTCTTCGACGAGGGGAATGCTTTCCACGTCACGGGGGATGTCCGCAACCAGTATGACCGCCGATTGAGCCATATTGACGCGTGCGTGGCGATGCACGATGCGGCCGGCAACACCATCGGTGTCGGGTGGAAGAGCATCGCAGCCCTGGACCCGGGCGAGATAGATTCCTTCGACGTGAAGGTGTCCTTTTGGAAATACAAGCCTGATCGGAGCAAGGTGGCCGATTACTCGCTGCAGGTTTGCAGCGAGTACGAAATCACGACGGCCGCGGAGCAGGAGAAGCTGCGTCAGGTAAGGGATAAAGCGGCCGAGCTTACCGCACAGGTGCGGGCTGATCGGGAGGCTCAGAGGCAACTTCCTTATGAGTCCCAACCTTCCCGCACATCGAAAATAGCAGAAGGGAGAAACTATGGAACGATTTAACACCTACGTCGAGGACAACGCTGAGCGTTTCATCGAGGAGCTCGCGGAGTTCTGCCGCCAGCCCAGTATCTCCACTCAAAACGTGGGCCTGGAGGAGATGGCGGAGTTGGTGAGAGCTCGGCTGGAGAGGCTGGGAGCAGAGGTGCGCCTCATACCAGTGGCTGATGGCCCACCGGTGGTATTCGCCGAGACTTCGGCGAGCGGTTCGGCTGAGGACATTCGGCTGAGCTCAGTCGAAGCCCTCACCGCCGAAGCCTCAGTCGAGCCGCTTGGCCAAGGGGAGCGCACCCTCCTTATCTACAATCACTACGACGTCCAGCCGCCAGACCCTCTGGAGGAGTGGGAATCGCCGCCCTTTGAGCCCACTATTCGTGAGGGGAAGCTCTACGCCCGCGGTGCGGCCGACAACAAGGGTAACCTGATGGTCCGCATCCAGGCTATAGAAGCCTATCGGGCAGCTTTCGGGGAACTGCCTCTGAGGATAAAATTCGTCGTCGAGGGGGAGGAGGAAGTGGGCAGCCCTCATCTAGCTCAGTTCGCCCAGGAGAACCGCGACCTCCTGGCCGCCAATGGCTGCCTCTGGGAGTCAGGCGGCAAGGACGAGGCCGAGCGCTTTGTCATCTACTTGGGTCTGAAAGGCATCGCCTACCTGGAGTTACGGGCCAAGGGAGCCAAAAGCGACCTTCACTCCTCCTACGCGACGATAGTGCCCAATCCCGCTTGGCGCTTGGTCTGGGCCCTCTCTACACTGAAAGATGAAGATGACCGCATCACAATTGATGGCTTCATGGACCACGTGGTGGAGCCAAGCGCGGCGGAAATGAACATTCTGGAGGCCATCCCCTTTGAAGAGGAGAAGATCAAGGAGAATTTTGGCATCCCTGAGTTCATCCGGGGGCTCTCGGGGGTTGAGGCCCTGAAGAAGCACCTTTATGAACCCACCTGCACCATCTGCGGCTTCAGGAGCGGCTACATCGAGGAGGGCTCGAAGACGGTGCTGCCCAGCACGGCCACGGCCAAGCTAGACTTCCGGCTGGTGCCAAACCTGACCCCGGAGCTGGTAGAGCAGTTGTTGCGCCAACATCTTGATCGCCGGGGCTTCCAGGACATTGAGATCGCCTTTGGGGTTGGCGAACGTTCGGCCCGAGCACCATTGGATACGCCGATAGCACAGGCGGCTGTCGCAGCAGCGGAAGCCGTCTACGGCCAGCAGCCCGTGATCTATCCCACGATGGCAGGCAGCGGTCCGATGTATCCCCTCTCCGAGGCCTTGACCATCCCGGCCGTCCTGGCGGGCATCGGCTATCCCGGCGCTAACGTCCACGCCCCCAATGAGAACATCCGCCTGGCTGATTACTTCGAGGGCATCAGGTACATCGGGGAGTTGATCCGGCGCTTTGGGGCGGCCGAGTAGCCAAGACAGACAAAGCGCACTTTCAGTACATCACAATTTGGGGAGTGGGGCACATACTTTACCCCCTAACGGCGGTAGAGAGCGCCAACTCCTCCAGATATTGTGATGCAATGACTTTAGGCGGGGAGCGTTTCAGTCCCAAACCTGGGTAAGAGGGCTTGGTGCACTTGTCAGATAGGACGACACAGGCCATAATTGGCATAACTTGAAACCAAGCAGGAAGAGGAAGGACCGATGGCAAAACCAACTACACTATCCCTGGATCAGCCTATTGATGCCTTGACCATTGGCGATTTGCAAGTGATGATTACCGAGATCGTTAGGAAGGTAGTCAGGGAGGAAATCAGCAAAGATTACTACATCAATGAAAATGGCATCAAGGTCTTGTACGAGGAAGAGGACATCGCTCCTGAGTATCTCGCCCAACTCAACAGAGATTACGAGGATATCGAAAGCGGCGACATGGAGCTAATCGCTGGCGAGATGGTGCTTAAGGAGCTGAAGGAATTGGGGCTCAACGTCTGATGTACAGGTATGAGTTCACCCCCGTAGCAAGGCAGAAGCTGAAGAAGCTTGCCAGACGTAGTCCCAAGTTCGCCGAAGCCATCGTGCGCAACATCGTGTGGCTGACTGGATATTGGAGGTTCGAGGTTGGAGGTTGGAGGCCAGAAGGCTTTCCAACTTCTAATTTCCAATTTCCAAATTGGCATCACGACGCAGATCTTCCAAAACTTGCTGCATATGAATGGGATCATCGAAAGAGAGGTAAACGGGCCCGACCTTTCCCTCCTCAGCTTTGTATCCCAGCTTGATGGCTAGGCGAGCTCTCAAGCCAAAGCGTACTTCGCCTACTTCGATTTCCCTGATCATATGCGGTCCAAAGAAGATGTACCACCAACCGACATCTGCCTTGGGCGAACCCACCAGGAAGCGTGAATCAAGCATCCTGGCCATCACGATGTGCTCCCTGGTCTCCATGGTAGCAAGGTCAGCGGTAGCCTCCACGAAATAGCGCTGCCTATCTCGCACCTCGAATAGGCCGGTGGCTCGGACGGCAACCTTCTCATCGGGTGCTAACTCAGGATGGTCCGGAGATGGGGAAAGCACTCTACCGCCCTTGCGAAAGACGATGAAACCCTGCCGCTTGGCCAGGAGCGTAACCAAAACGAGTATCAAACAGAGGATGATGATCAAGGCGGCCTGCTCACCTGCCAGGCGGCCAACTCTCCAGATCAATCCAGCGGCCAAGGCAAAGAGCAGCGGCACGAGGTTCAAGCGCAGAGGGCCTAGGCGGTGGCGAGTCAATTGGTAGCTTAGCTTCAGGACAACGCCTATCAAGCTCATTCGGGCCAGCCTTCCTGCCTAAGAACCAGAGGCGGTAGACTTGTACTGAGCCCTCAGTCCTTGGGCCCTGTACTTGTCGCCCTTGGTCCTTTGGCACTTGTCCTGGACGACAAGTACAGGACTAAGTGCCCAAGCCCTTGGTCCTGTGGCCCAAGGACACAGGGGACAAAGGGTCCAGGACAAGTGCCTGAGGACCAAGGGCCTGTCGAAGAATCGAAGCTGGCCCGCAGGGGGTAAGGGATGGCTAAATCCGCCGGAGGTGGCCAAATCTCCCCCTCCAGTACGTGAACGCGGCCCAGAAGGAGGTGATCGGCTTGCGGTGAGCCCTGTCTAACCGCATCGGTCTGGTCAACAGAAATCCCCTCTTGGCTGAAAGGCGGGAAAAGGCCCACTTCCAGCCTGTACATGCCCGGGGGCATGGCGTTGCTGATAGCCAGCTCGTGGAAGTCGGGAACGATCTCCCCAGGGTGCCAGGCGACCGTGGGGTAGTAGTCATTTACGGGATGACGCCCTTCTTCCTCCAGCCAGACGTGGCCGCTCTCGCTCTGTGGTGAGCCCTGTCGAACCGTCACCAGGCGTAGGCGAACATGATAGTTGGCGTCTATCTTGCTCATAGCCTGCCAAAACAGGGTCAGGCGCAGATGGTTCGGTGGCTCGATGGTCAAAGAATCAGCGTCGTAGCCCAAGAGACGAATGCTCTGGCCAAAGCCCGTGGATAGGGGCCGCTCGATAGGCGGCGGCTGGGTGAGGGGTGTCATGCCCACCTCCACCAGAGGACCCAGAGAGCGCAGGTGGAATCGCCCCTCCAGGCCCGGCAGATAGCGGGCCAGGTAGATTGGTTGACCTTGAGCTAACCGGGTTTCTAGTTGCTGGCGATAGCCCGCCTCGTCGCCCATGACGATGATATCGAGATCGGGCCGTATTCCCTCCACCCGCTGGAGGTAGTAAAGGGGCGCTATTTTCTCGCTGTCGGCCAGGATCGCGGCCCCATGAGGCAAATCCAGCCCCAGGACGTATTGACCCCATCGGTAGGCCTCCCAGCCGTGACGGCTCATATCCACCTGTGGGAGGTTGGTCCAGACCAGGTTGAGAGGCAGGAGGGCAGCAAGTAGCAGGAAGCAGGGGGCAAACTTGCCAGCTTGCAGCTTGCCACTTGCCAATCGCCACAAAGAGTAGAGCCCCGCTCCGATCCATAAGGCAAAGATCAGGTGGGCGGGGATGATGAAAGCCGAGATGTCGGGCACGTAATAGCTGAGGCCGTAGATGAAGTAGGCGACATAAGCGGCCAGCAAAAGAATGGCTTCCCTTCGTCTTTTTGTGAACAGCCAGACCAGGCCCAGCAGCCCCAGGATCAGCCCGACTCGACCGTACTGCTCCAGGAGCAGGCGGGCGAGGATGAGGTAGCGCTCAGGGTCTTTGAGCCAGGCGTCCCAGTGGAGGGCGCCGCGGAAGCGGCTGCCCAGCACCCAGTTGGCAAACTCACCCAGAGCCATGGGGCGGCCGTGGAGGGCTGGCCAGCGCAAGGGGATGTAGAGATAGACCGATAGGCCCAGAAAAAAGAGGCCCACTGTGATCAGTACTCTCTTCAGGTTGGTGAAAAAGTGGCGCTTGGTCAGCATTGGACTTTGGACAAACCCGGGGAAGCGGTCAGAAACCAGGTTTTTGAACCCTTTGCATCCAGAATATGCGCGATTGCTGGCATTTTCGATGCCCCGAGAAGCACTTTTGAGCGAAAAACCTGGTTTCTCCCACTTTGTCCAAACTCCGGTCAGCAATGCGTAGATGGCTATGGCCGGAGCCAGGAGGGCCATGGTAAGGTGGTTGGTCAGGCTGAGGCCGTAGACGAAAGCAACGAGCAGCTTCCCAGCTCCTGGCTTAAGCCAGGAGCTGGCTTTCCAGAGCAGATAGAACACCAGGGCCACGAAGAATGCATTGAGGGTATACACCTCCGCGATCACCGCCTGGGACCAGAAGGTGCGCGAGAAGGCGAAGGTCAGGGTGGCCAGCAGGCTGGCGGCTCGATGCTGGGTCAAACGCACCAGGCAAAGATAGAGGCAGATGACGGCCAAGCTGGCGAAGAGGGGAGAGATGAGATTGACCCGATAAGCGACGTTGCCGATGGGAAGCAGCGTGAAGAGCTTCCCCAGAAGAATGTACAGAGGGTAGCCAGTAGGGTGAGCAACTCCTAAGGTGTAGGAGACAACCTGGAACTCGAAACTGTCGGCCTCGCCTACTGTGGGCGAGAGGGTGCTCAGATAGAGGACGAAGGTCAGGACGAATAGGCCCATGGGAATCGCTCTCTCCGCCCAACGTTGGCTGATGATTCCCTTCCTGAGCAGGGCCTCGGCTTTGAGGGCGATGACGAGGAGGAGACAGCCGCACAGCAGCACTTTGGCCTGCAGGGGGTTCACTTCCCTTTGTGCCAGGTAGAGGAGTAGTAAAAAGAGGGGGGTGTAGGTGAAGGCGTCGTCGGCGAGGGCCCTTCGGCTACGCTCAGGACAGGCCTGGGCCAGCGGCATCTTGCCTTGTCGAGCGCAGGCTGCTGAATAGAGACGCCAAAGAACGAGGACGGCAAAAGCAACAGCCAGCGACAAGAGGGCTGTCTGGGGTAGGGAATTGAGTCCTGGCAGGGTGTGGTAGTAGTTTTCTGCCAGGAAGCGGCTGGTGAAAGCGCCTAAAGTCAGGCCAGCCCCTAACACAAAAATTCCAAATTCCAAATTCTCAGGGGGCTACCTCGAGAGCCATGTTGTCCAGGTATCCGAAAGCTCGCGCAAAGTCAGTGCTTCTATAGAAATACTCCTGGCCATCGTAGGGATCGTTTACCCAGAAGCCCTCTTGATTGTAGCCTGTTATTACCACCGTGTGCTCGTAATTGACCATCTTTACTTTTTGCCCTGTACTTAGCGTTATTTCCACGGGCTTTTGCACCCAAAGCCTGTAGGTTACCCAGGCTATGACCGGATGCTTCCTGTCCAGAGCTCTCTTTATCCCCTCCAACCCATCCTCTACATAAGTGGCTTCCAGGCCGTTCGCTATCAGGATCTTTCTAATGGGATCGGCATACACCCCGTAATCCGTTAAACCGCCAGGGGCGCCGTCCAGCCTACCTCTAAAACCCAAGTCGGGGTTTTCGTCTCTCGGCAGCGCTTTGATGATCTCTTCCTCACTTAGAGAAACCCCATGGAAGTTGGCCACCATTGAGGCGGCCGATGCCTCGCAAGTTAAGCTATGAGCTTGCTTGTAGCGCGGTGCATCCAGCTTCACCTCGACCGGGCAGGTCTTCTCCTCCAGCTTCGTATTCTTCAACGACTCCATATCGCTGGCCAGTTTCTCAATTTCCGAACGTATGGCCGTCTGATCTCGTCGAAGGGCCTCAATATCCGTCCCGAGTGCGGTAACGCTCCTGATGGCTTGAGACGAAACCACCCTTTCCAAACTCTCCACCTTATCGGTGAGGGCTGCAATGTCTCGTTGGGTGAGATATTGCTCTTTTCTAAGGGCTTCTATCTCGGCCCTCAGGTCGGCGACTTCGCTATCCTTCCGGGCGGAATAAAGCATGCTGGCAATAAGCAAGGTCGCCAGGAGAGCACTGGCGACCAGTACAATTAGCGAGATGGTCAAGATTTGTGGAGGGAGAACAGAGCGTTGCTTTGCTTTCACGATAAGCCTTACTCCGGACTTCGGCGAGCCCTCGGCCTGAGGCTCAGTCCGAAGGCTCAGTCGAGCCGTGAATCAAGATGCCGGGGTTGGCGTTGGCTGCGGTTCGGGCAGGCCGAAATAGTAGCGCAGGATCTCGACGGCAATAGGCACGGCGGTGGTCGTTCCCTCGCCTCCACCAGCGACGAAGATCACCAGGGCAATCTCCGGTTCCTCAGCGGGGGCGAAGGCCGTGAACCAGGCATGGGTGGGCAGATGCCCCTCCTCATCGAGGGGTCCAGGGTACTCAGCGGTGCCCGTCTTGCCGGCCACCTCTACCCCCTCTAATTTGGCCCGCCGGGCAGTGCCCCATTCAACGACCATCCGCATCCCCTCGCGAACCGTGGCCAGGTTCTCCTCCGAGACGGGTACCTGGCCGATGACCTCTGGGGCGAAAGGTCGGATCACCTGGCCCTCTGCGTCGGTCACCTGGTAGACGATCTGGGGCCGGTAGAGCGTCCCCCCGTTGGCCACTGCTGTGGTGGCATTCAGGAGTTGCAGGGGGGTGACCAGGATGAAGCCCTGGCCGATGGCTACGTTGTAAGTGTCGCCAGTAGTCCAGCTCTCGGCGTAGTTCAGCCGCTTCCACTTTTTGGTGGGCACCAGCCCAGGGGCTTCCCCCGGGAGGTCGATGGCCGTCGGTTGGCCCAGTCCGAAAAGGTGGGCATATTCGCTCAGTCGTTCCAGTCCCAGGCCTTCGAACTCTTTGAAGCCTCCCGCAACTTGATAGAAGAAGATGTCACAGGATTGAGCAATAGCCTGGACGATGTTCAGCGGACCGTGGCCCCGCCCATATTTGTGGATCCAGCAGTAAAATTGTTGGGCTAACTCGGGATCGTCGGGAAAGTACCTGTTGGGCAGCCAGAGGCTCCCCTGGCAAACTAGAGTCGTTCTCCTGTTGACAACACCCTCCTCCAGGGCAGCGGCAGCGGGAACGATCTTGAAGGCAGAGCCCGGCGGATATTGGCCGCTGACAGCATGGTTGACCAAAAGCTTCCTGGGATCTTCTTTCAACCGAGCCCAATCCTCTTGGGAGATGCCGCCTGCAAAGAGGTTGTTGTCATAACTGGGCAGAGACACGAGGCTCAGAATCTCGCCGGTTTGGGGGTTCATGGCGATAGCTACGCCACATTCGGACTCGGCTTTCTCCAGGCCCTGGCGCAGGGCGTCCTCCGTGAACTGTTGCAGGTCCAGGTCAATAGTTAGGATCAGGTTGTGGCCCAGCAGGGGAGGCTGGGGATCTCCCACCGCTCTGACCTCACGCCCGGCCACGTCCACCTCGATGTACTTGTAACCCTTGCTGCCGCGCAGTTCCTCATCGAAAGTTAGCTCCACGCCAGTCAGCCCCACCTTGTCGTTGTTGGGGTCGTAGCCCCGCTCTGCATAGGTCTCCGCCTGCTCGCCAGGGATGTGCCCCACGTAGCCGATGACGTGGGAAATCAGGTCCCCGCTGGGGTACTGGCGGATGGGATCGATCTCAATGAGCACGCCAGGCAGGTCCAGGTGCTCCTCCTCAATGACGAAGACGGTGTCGCGGTCTACATTAGTCTTAATGGTGAGGGGGCGATAAGGGGCAGTATCGCGCACCTCGTCCACCATCTCCTTGAGGCCTCGTCGGGGAGAGAAAGGGCCAGCGGAAGCAGCCGCCGTGCTGGCGGGAATTCCAAGGAGAGCCGATAGGCGGGAAAAAACGGCCATTTCCTCCTGCTCATCTTCGGGCAAATAAGCTGGTATTATAGTGACGGCGAAGCTGGGGATGTTCCGTACCAGGATGCGTCCGTGGCGATCGTAGATGACGCCGCGGGCGGCCTCGATGGGCACCAGGCGGAAGCGGTTGCGGTCGGCCATCAGTTGATAGCGTTCGCCCTCGACGATTTGCAGCCGCCACATTTGAAAGGCAAAGATTAGGAAGACCAGGATAACGATACCACGAAAAGCCCAGAGTCTTCTTTTAAGATCAGATGGGTTCATCTCTTTCTCCATATCTTACCAAGCCATTTCCTCTGGCCCTGTTCTACGGTGGAGCCAATACAGGGCTTTGTAAATAAAGGGTGCTAACAACACGTTGAGCAAGGTAGAGGGCAGCACCACTTTGATCAGGCTGTCTGTCCATGCTATCGAACAGCCCCTCGCATACAGCAGGAGGAGGAAGAATAAGTTGTAGGCCAGGGTGGCAATTAGAGTCGCGATCAGGGGAAGGGCGATGTGGGTGCGGAAGACGCTCAACTCTCCCAGGCCAGCCAGCAAACTGAGGGCCACAAGGGCCACCGTAGAGGTTCCAAAAGGGGCGCCTGAGAATAGGTCCAGTCCTATTCCTCCGACCAGGGCCCAGATCATGCCCTCTTTTGCTCCTCGCAAGAGGCTCCAGGAGATTACCACCAGGAGCAAAAGGTCGGGCTTCACGCCCAGGATGGTCAGATGGGGCACCATCGTCGTTTGTATTATGACGATGGCGCTTAGCAGCAGGATAGTGGCATAAATGTTTATGGCGACTCACCTCGATCAGACGTTAGTACTTTGTCTTAGGGGACCAGTCTTTCAAAATCAGCAGGCAAGAAGTTGGTGATGACCAGGACTATCTCCAGGTTGTTGAAATCTACGGTGGGCCGAATGTGGGCCTCCTGAAACATCTCAATGTCGCGCTGTTGGACGGTTGTAACCTGGCCGATGATCAACTTCTTGGGGAAATTGCCTCCCAGGCCCGAGGTGAGGACTATGTCGTTGACGTTAACCGTCTCCCCCTGGGGGATATACTTCATTACCAAGCTCCCGCCGACGTGACCCTCTACCACTCCTGTGGCCCGGGAGCTCTGGATTAGAGCGTTCACAGAGCTAGAAGGGTCAATGATCAACATCACCTTGGCCCAGTTGGAGCCTACGTCGGTGATGCGCCCCACCAGCCCCCGCTCGGCGACCACGGGCATGCCCTTTTCGATTCCCTGCTGGGAACCCAGGTCAATGATAAGGTAGCTTAGGAAGTTGCTGGGGTCGCGGCCGATAACCCGTCCTTTTACCTCTGCCGCTTTGTAACTGTGAGTGGGGTTGGCCTGGGTGAAGTTTAGCAGCCGGCGCAGGGTCTCGTTCTCGGACTCAATCTCCTTCAGACGCACATTCTCGATCATCAGGCTGTCGGCCAGGCTTTGCAAGTCCTCGTTGCGGCGGCGCAGTTCCCTGAGATCCCGTGTAGTTTGGGTCAGGTCGCTGAGGCTGTTGGCCAGCGAGGTTAGTTTCCCTTGAACAGGGACAACAAAGCGCAGCGCCAAATCTTCAAAAGGCTGCAGTCGTTCATTCTGATCCAAAGCAAGTCCGGCTAGGCTCAGCAGAATGAGGATGATTAACACTGTGGATCTGGTTGGCAGATGCTTCACCAGAGCTCACTCCTTCGCTCGATTGCTAGACGTGACCTGTCCCCTTATCGTGTCGTGCTGGCTAGGATCTTGCTCAAGCTATCCAGATCCTCCAAGACCATGCCCGCTCCACGGGCCACGCAGGTCATCGGTGACTCGGCTACGTATACGTTCATCTTCGTCTCTTCGGTCAACCGTTCGGCTATGCCCCGTAATTGGGCCACGCCGCCGGCTAGGGCGATGCCTTGCTCCATCAGGTCGGCCACCAGCTCAGGGGGAGTTTCGTCGAGGGCACTCTTGACCGCGTCTACAATGACATTCAGGGAACCGGATATCGCTTCCCGAATCTCCACACTGCTCACCTCGATTGCTTGTGGCAGGCCGGTGATGAGGTTGCGCCCCCGCAGGGTCATAGTCTTTTCCTCAGGCAGGGGATAGGCGGAACCTATTTCGATCTTGGCCCTTTCGGCCATCCGCTCGCCAATGAGGATGTTGTACTTCTGGCGAGCATATTGCATTATGTCTTCGTCCATCTCGTCGCCGGCCACACGAATTGAGCGGCTGATCACGATCCCTCCCAGGGCAAAGACGGCCACCTCTGTCGTGCCACCCCCGATGTCTACGATCATGCTGCCCATTGCTTCGGTGATAGGCAATCCGACTCCGAGCGCAGCAGCCATTGGCTCCTCGATGAGGTAGGCCTTGCGGGCCCCGGCTGAGATAGTGGCGTCGTAGACGGCCCGCTTCTCTACCTCAGTGCAGCCGTTGGGGATGCCAACCACTACCCTAGGTCGGGGAATGGGCAGGATCACTTGGTCGTGCACTTTCGTAATAAAGTAGCGGAGCATCTTCTCGGTGATATCGAAGTCGGATATAACGCCATCGCGCAGGGGGCGAATGGCCACGATGTTGGCCGGGGTGCGCCCCACCATCTCCTTGGCTTCACTGCCGATGGCTAGTACCTTCTTGCTCTTCTTCTCGATGGCTACCCAGGACGGCTCATTGATGATGATGCCCTTTCCGCGCACGCTAACCAGGGTATTAGCTGTGCCCAGGTCAATGCCGATGTCCAGGGAAAACAGGCCGAAAAGGGCGTTTAGTGGATTGAACACTCAATTCTCCTCCTGTTGGATAATGCTCATGGGCTAACACTCTATGCCCTAAGCTATGGAGTCTTATACCACAAATCACGCAATTGAAAAAGTTGACAAAAAGTCAGTGGTGCGGTAGAATGAGATTGAACCATTCTCTCGGCCAGTTAGGGCAGGCCCGAGCTAGATAGGGGGGTTGCGGGGACTCTAACTTGCTCCAGCATGGCCAGGCTGACTATGATCTCTGTCAGCGCTGCGGAACTTGTGCAGATCTTTGCCGCTTCGGTGCCCGCACCTTGGGCGATAGGCTGGAACTTGGGCGAGTGCTATGGCTGTGGGCTCTGTGCCCAGCGTGGTCCTCACGGGGCCGCGCAGATGGTGCAACGAAGTTATGGCCGTCAGAGGGAGGCGAGGCCTATGTAGCCTATGCTCAACGATTAGCCATCCAAGAGATAAAACTACTTTAGGAGGTAACATAATGGAGAAAAAAGTCGGAGAGGTTACGCACTATTGGAGCAAGATCGGTGTGGCTGGCATCAAACTCACCGGTACCCTGAGCCAGGGCGAGACCATTCGCATCAAGGGGGCCACTACCGACTTCGTGCAGAATGTGGGTTCCATGGAGATCGAGCACCAGAAGTTCGAGACTGCTGAAAGGGGCCAGGAGGTCGGCCTCAAGGTCGAGGAGAAGGTACGCCGGGGGGATACGGTGTACAAGGTGGAATAGTTGTGGATGTCCTATCGAAGGTCCGCCAGACCATCGGCCGACATGGTCTCTTGGTTGGGGGTGGGACGGTGGTGGTCGGCGTCTCCGGCGGCCCCGATTCCCTGTGCCTCTTGCACGTCCTGGACCGCTTACGTGAGGGTTACGGGATCGCGCTGCATGTGGCCCACCTCGATCATCGGATCCGGGGTTTGGAGTCGAAGGAGGATGCAGCTTTCGTGGCCAAGCTGGCTGAGGAATGGGGATTGCCGGCCACCGTCGAAGCCCGCGACGTACCGCGGCTGGCCAGGGAGAGCAAGCTGGCCATCGAAGAAGCAGCCCGCCAAGTCCGGTACTCGTTTTTGGGTCAGGTCGCCCAGGCGGTCGGGGCGAGGAGAATCGCTGTAGGCCACAACGCCGATGACCAGACGGAAACCATTATCATGCATTGGCTCCGGGGGGCGGGGCTAGCTGGCCTGCGGGGTATGCTGCCTCAGACCGATCTGGGGGAGATGCGCCTGGAGGCTGCCTGGCCCGATCACCCTCCCTTGGACATTCAACTGATCCGCCCCGTGCTGGAGACATCCCGCGCCGAGATCGAGGCCTACTGCTTGGAGTGTGGATTTAAGCCGCGCTTTGATCGCTCCAACCTGGACACCACCTATTATCGCAACCGGCTGCGCCATGAGCTGATCCCCCACCTGGAGAGCTACAACCCCAACATCCGGGAGGTGTTGTGCCGTTCGGCTCAGATCATCGGCGACGATTACAACTTTTTGCAGGCCGAGCTGGAACGCGTCTGGCCAGCGGTCGTTTCCTCGGAATCGGGAGAGGCCATCACCTTCGATCTGGATCGCTGGCGGGCTTTGCCCACCAGCCAGCAGCGTTCCATCCTGCGGGAGGCCGTCCATCGCCTGCGCAGATCTCTGCGCAACATCAACTGGATCCACACTGAGAACGCCTTGTCGGCCTTGAGGGCGAAGCCAGCGGGAACCCAGGTCACCTTGCCCCAAGGCCTGATGCTCTCCATTGCCTATCATGATTTCACCGTAGCTGACGAGGGTTATGTGCCCGAAGTGGGCTGGCCCCTTCTCCTTGTGGAAAGCCTCCCAGTGGCAGTGCCGGGGGTTACAGAGCTGCCCGATTCTGGCTGGTATCTCGAAGCTGCTATCATCGAGCGGGAAGAGTTTCGCGAGGATTACCTGGATAATCCCAATCCCTGGCAGGCCTTCCTGGATTACGAGAGGGCAGGCTCGGAGTTGGTGCTGCGCCAGCGTCGATCTGGCGATTGTTTTCAGCCTCTGGGCCTGGGTGGCCATGAGAAGAGTCTCCACACCTTTATGATTGATCTCAAGATACCGCGCCCCCTGCGGGTTCTCGTCCCCATTGTAGCCTCGCCTCGGCACATCATCTGGGTGGCTGGCTGGCGCATTGATCAACGGGCCAAAATCACCGCTAAAACAGAGCGCATCCTGCATCTGGCCTTCCGCTTGGTGGACAGCTCTTGAGTAGGAGGGGCTCACCTTCGTTTGCCTTTTTCGCTGAAAGAGGGTAGAATGGTAAAGTCAACCGCATAGTTCGTTCTCCGAGCCATGCGACCTAAGGGCTGTAGAAGTCTATGGCGCATGGCCGCAGTGGGTGCCTGCACTTGTCCAGAGCGCTCCAATGGTACGGATGGAAACGCCCGTGCCCCCCGTCATTTGGAAAGGAGGACTGAAGTCACTGTTTATCAGCGCCTCCTTTCCAATGGGGCGCTGAAATTTTTGTGGAGAACGGTGTCCTGAGCCTGCGTCGTCCTGAGCCCTTTGTCCCTGGGCACCGTACTGGACCGCACTGTCCTGGACCGGACAGTACAGGGTACGGTACAGTGCCAAAGGACCAGGGGCCTGTCGAAGGGCAAGGTCCTGAGCCCTTTGTCCCTGGGCACCGTACTG
>JAUWYT010000064.1 GCA_030615705.1 Chloroflexota bacterium | reverse complement strand
TCCAGAGCGATTTTGAAGCCCCGGTAGGCCAAGACTGCGAAGAGCCCCACCACCAGCAGGCAGCCAATTAATCCCAACTCCTCCCCAAGTACAGCAAAGATGCTATCAGTGTGAGCGAGGGGTAGAATGCCAAGTTTATAGACTCCGTTCCCCAGACCGACGCCGGCCGGTCCCCCAGACCCTAGCGCAGCCACATTTTGCTGAACATGATAGTCACTGTGGGTGCTGCCAAAGGCGCCGAAGTACTCCATGATTCTTTCAAGCGCATGCTCTGATCGGTAGATCAAGAAGGCAAAGGAGACACCGCCAAAGATGAAGCCGATGATCAATTGAAGGATGTCGGCACCGGCGATAAGAAACATGGCCATAGCTGTGATCACGATTAGGATGGCCGTGCTGAAGTCAGGCTGCATCACGATCAGGCCCGCCACCACCCCAATGAGAATGGCAAAGGGAATGAGGCCATACGTCACCATACGAATTCTCTCCCCCTTGGACGAAAGCCAATCGGCGATATAGATGATGATGGTCAGCTTGCACAGCTCGCTGGGCTGCACCGAGCCCCCAAAGAGAAAGCGCACTGCGCCCAATCTCTCGCCGCCCACAAATAGGACGAGTATCAACAGAAACAAAGTGCCGGCCATGAGAGGAATGGAGAAGCGTCGCCAGTTGTGGTACTCGATACTCGTCATTGCTATCAGCCCAGCCGTGCCCAGCAGAGCCCAGATGATCTGCCTAACGAAGAAGTAGCTCGGTTGACCAAATGCTCTGTAGCCCAAGTCGAAGCTGGAGCTGTAGACCATCATCAGACCGATGAGGAGCAAGCTGGCCAGGATCATGACCAATGGGTAATCAATCCTTTTGATGAGATCTCTGTTTGGTGTTTCAACCATCTCTTTCTCCCGTCCACCACATACTAGGCCCGAAGTTGGTCAAAGAGCATTCACGAGCTCGCGGAACCGCTCGCCTCGCTCGGCGAAGTCGCCAAAGGCATCAAAGCTGGTCCCACCAGGCGAGAGCAATACCACATCGCCAGGCTCCGCCTCCTTTGCCGCTATCTCGACGGCTTCATCGAGGGTTTGACAGCGATGGACGAGAACCCCCAAATGCCTCCTAACTGGCCACTCGCCACTCGCCACTTGTATCGCCTCCTCAATGATCGGCGCCGCCTCCCCAAATACGATCAAGTATCGCGCTTTTTGCAGCGTAAGTCGGGCCATCTCATCCCAGGGCAGGTGCTTATCGCGCCCCCCGGCCAAGAGGACAATGGGCTGATCGAAGGATCGCAAGGCAGCAACCGTGCGCTCCGGTGTGGTAGCGATGGAATCATTGTAATAGCGCACCCCACCTATCTCTCGCACCGGCTCCAGGCGGTGTTCTACCCCTTCAAAAGTAGTGGTCACATTGGCCATAGCTTGCTGAGAGGCTCCGGCGACCGCAGCTATCGCGCAGGCAGCCAGGACATTGCTCAAGTTGTGTCGTCCCAAAAGCTTGATCTCATCCACGGAGCAAACCGGCTGTTCCATATCTCCCAGCCTCACGATGAGTTCACCGTCCCGCAGAAACGCTCCTTGCTCCACTTCCTCCTTCGAGCTGAAACTCAAAATCCGAGATTTGCGATTTGCGATTTGCGATTTGATTATCGTTTTGGTTATCGGATTGTCGTACCCTAAAACAGCCACATCCCTTGGTTGCTGAAAGCGAAGGATATTGATTTTGGCCTCGGTGTAAGCTTCCATGGAGGGGTGCCGATCCAGGTGGTTGGGTGTGATGTTGAGGATGGCGGCAATGGATGGGCTCCACTCCATGATCTCCAGTTGGAAGCTTGATAGCTCCACCACTACTTTGCCGGTTGGCTCGATCTCCTCCAGGTGTCCAATGAGGGGTTGGCCGATGTTCCCCCCTACCCAGGTGCGGAAGCCACTGGCCTTCAGCATCTGGCCAACCAAGCTCACGGTGGTCGTCTTGCCGCTGGAGCCAGTGATGCCGATAATGGGCGCAGGACATAGTTCAGTGAACAGGTTGGTCTCGCTGCTGATGGATACGCCTCTCCGACGGGCCTCGGCCACAATAGGGGCCTCCAGCGGCACGCCGGGGCTGAGAAATAACACATCAGCATTATCTAGGATCTCAAGCGGGTGGCCGCCCAGGACGAATCGGACAACAGATGAGGGAACGCACAAACGGATAGACTCCACATTATCGGCCAACTCCCCAGGGCCTTTCAGGTCGCTGACCGTGACGATAGCTCCCCGCTGGGCAAGGAAGCGTGCCAGGGCTGTCCCTTCCCGTGCCAAGCCGATGATGGTCGCTCGCTTTCCTTCGAAGTCCACGGTTTTCGAGGCCCTCGGTTCCATGGCCCCAATCCAATTCCTGATATCCGGCTCAGGCCGCCGGTGGCGGGTTGCCCCACAGCGCCAGGGCTACACCCAGCATGGCTGCCAAGATGGCCATTAGCCAGAACCTCTGCGTCACCTGCGTCTCGGACCAGCCTAAGAGTTCAAAGTGGTGGTGCAAGGGGGTCATCTTGAAGATGCGCCGGCCTCGGCCGTATCTGATCCTGGTGAATTTGAAATAGCCCACCTGCAGCATGACCGACAGTGTCTCGGCTACGAAGACGATGCCAATGATGGGTAAGAGCAGCCACTGCCCGGACATCAGGGCCACCACGGCCAAAGTCGCGCCTAGTGCCGACGACCCCACATCGCCCATGAATAAATCGGCGGGATAAGCGTTGTACCACAGGAAGGCCAGGGTGGCCCCGACCATAGTGAAGCAAAAAAGCAGCAACCAGCCCTGATCCTGCAGGAAGGCGATAATGCCGTAACAGGCAAAGCAAATGGCAGCGATGGAGCCAGCCAAGCCATCCAACCCATCGGTCAAATTGACAGCGTTGGAGCTACCGACGATGATGAACACGGCAATGGGCAACCACCAAAGCCCGATATCTAATTTCTCGGCCACACCAGGGAAGGCTACGCTATGCAGGTCAGGAGGGCCAAAGTGGAGGACGAGGGCTGTGGTTGTGCCCAGCACTAACTGCATGACAAACTTCCAACGGGCCAGAAGCCCTTCGCCGCTGCGGTAGCCTCGCGCCCCGGCCCAGTCGTCGTGGCCTCCCAACAGCCCAAAACCGAGCATAACCCCCAGCGGCACCAAAATGGAACGGCCGAAGAAAAAGACCCGCGCCACGCCCAGCCTGTCCAACAGTGCCTGGCCGAAGGAAGTGCCGGCCAGCAGTTGAGCGAAGCCCTCAGCTAAGGTGATGAGAAAGACAGGCATCAAAATCATCAGCCCACCCATGGTCGGAGTACCAGTTTTCACCTGGTGGGAACTGGGTCCGTTGAACCGGATCTGCTTGCCGATGCCGTGGTGCCTCAGGTAGGCGATCAGCGGTCCGCCCCAGATGACGGCAAACAAAAAAGAAAAGGTGCCCAGAGCCAGTGCATAAGCCATTTCTCAAATCCCAACGCCTCGCACTGAGTGCTCAGCACGAAGTGACCAAGTCCCAATGGCTCAGTGCCCATTAGTCATTGGGCGTTGTTAGCGCAGCGACGATCTCCTCCATCTTCATACCCCGAGACCCTTTTACTAAGGTGATGTCACCAAGAGAGATGATCTCGCGTAGGCAAGCGATGGCCTCCTCGTTGTCCTGCCTAATGAAGACCCTTTCCCCTTCCATGCCGCAGGCCAGGGCCTCCTCAGCGATGAGGCGGCCACGCTCGCCCACGGTGACGAGCACAGCCACCACATCCATGGCCCGGCGCCCCACCTTTCGATGCCCCTCTTCCTCGTAGGCCCCTAGCTCCAGCATGTCACCCAGCACGGCAATCTTCCGTCCATCCAGCTCCACAAGCAGGTTGAGGGCGGCGATGGTGGAGGCGGGGCTGGCATTGTAGGTGTCGCCCAGGATAGTTGACCCTCTTAGACCGGGCACCACCACCAAGCGCAGTTGAGCCGCTCCCCGCAACCCACGCATGATCTCCTCCCACGACTGGCCCTCGACCAGGCCCACGGCGGCAGCGGCCAGAGCCGTGTGCACGCTATGTCGCCCCAGCATCGGCACCTTTGCATGGATCGTCTCAGGACCGCGATGGAAGCGGAAGCGGATACCTTCCAAGCCCTGACTCTCGATGTGATTGGCCCAGAGGTCACAAGTGTCGTCCAGGCCATAATAGAATACCTCAGCCTTGGTCTTGGCCGCAATCTTGCGCACCCAGAGGTCATCGCCATTGAGGACGGCCACGCCGTCGCTGGGCAGAGCCTCTACCAGCTCTGTCTTGGCCTGGGCGATGCGTTCAATGGTGCCCAGCCGCTCCAGGTGGGAAGGGCCCACGTTGGTGACCACACCGATGTGGGGACGGGCGATAGCCGCCAACTCCGCGATCTCCCCCAGGTAGTACATGCCCATCTCCAGGATGACCCGCTGGTGGCTCGGCTCGAGCTTCAAAAGCGTTAAGGGCAGGCCAATCTCATTGTTGTAGCTGGCCTCGCTCCTCAGGGCGCGAAAGCGCTGGCTAAGGACACCGTAGATCATCTCCTTGGTGGTAGTCTTGCCTACGCTACCGGTGACACCCACCACACGAGGAGTGTGCTTGCCACGCCAGTAAGCAGCCAGTTGTTGCAGGGCCTTCAAGCTATCCTCAACGATCAAGCAAACCGGAAGCTCGAAACTTGTTACTGGTTGCTGGCTGCTAGCTTCTGGCTTCCAGCTTCTGGTGTCCAGCTTCCAGCAACCAGCAACCGACTTAGCCCTCTCCTCGGCTATCACGGCTATGGCCCCTCGTGCTAGGGCGTCGGCGATGAAGTCGTGGCCATCTTCATGCTCGCCCTTTAAGGCCACGAAAAGGCTGCCGGGGCACGCTTGGCGCGAGTCTATGATCACATCAGTCAGCTTCTGTTCCAGGCCAGGTGGCCTCTGGCCAGAGAGGCCCTCCGTCAAATCGGCAAGAGTCAGCATCGGGTCATCTACCAGCTAATCTTATGCTGTCTGGCGGGACACCAAGCAGGACAAATAGGCGCTCGGCGATGGCCTTGAAAACGGGGGCTGCTACCTGCGCTCCTCGCGAATCCACCCGCGGCTTGTCGATTCTGACTAAGGCGATGAACCGGGGATCGTCGGCCGGAGCGTAGCCCACAAATGAAGCAATGGTCAACTCTGGGTCATAGCGATCGCCAACGGGTATCTGAGCCGTTCCTGTCTTTCCAGCAACATCGTAACCTGGCACAGTAGCTAACTCCGCTCCTCGCTCCACGGCTTCCACCAGCATATCCGTCAATTGCTCAGCCGCCCGTGCAGAAACGGCCTGACGTACGACAGTGGGCTGGGTAACGATCATGTCTTGGTTGTCAACGATCCGCTCGACTACATAGGGCCTCACTAGAAAACCACGGTTGGCAACGGCTGCCACTGCAGTGATCATCTGCAGAGGGGTCACGGCTATCCCCTGCCCAAAGGAGTTAGTCCCCAGATCGGACTTAGACCATTCACTACCGCCTGGAACCTTAAGGGACCCTGCCACCTCACCATCCAAGTCGATGCCAGTCTTGCATCCGAAGCCAAAACGCCTCAAGTAAGTATAGAACCTTTCTTCACCCAAGGAGGTGCTGACGTAGGCAATTCCTACATTTAGGGAGCGGGCCAGGATGTCTGTCATAGTCACCAGGCCATGGGCACGACGGTCAGAGTTCTGGATAACACGCTCTCCCACTTCCATCATACCGCTATCGTAAAAAGTGCTCTGAGGGGTGATTACTCCCGCATCGAGGCCCCCGGCCATGGTGATGATCTTGAAGACGGACCCGGGCTCGTATTGCTCGCTCACCGCAGGGTTGTTGTATAGCTCCAGTGGCACTTCGTAGAAGCGATTAGGATCATAGGAGGGATAGCTTGCCATAGCCAAGATAGCTCCCGTCTTTGGATCCATGACGATGACGGTACCACTGTCCGCGTCATATTTGGCTACTGCCTTCGCCAACTCCTGCTCCACCAGACGCTGGATGTTCCTGTCGAGAGTTAGCATCAGGTGCGGACCATCCTGCGGCAGAGCCAGTTGGTGAAAGACAATGGGTACAGCCTCACCCCGAGGAACCTTCCCCTCACGCATGGTGCTAACGCCCTTCAAAAGACGGTCATAGTATCCCTCCAGGCCATAGCTGCCATCACAGTTATAGTTAACAAAGCCCATAGGGTGAGCAGCCAACTCTCCCTCCGGATATTTCCGTCGGAGCTTTGGCTCTAAGTGAATGCCCTTTAATCCCAATGAAACAATGGCTTCGGCCACTTCCTTCGAGACGCGCTGTTTCAGGGGAACGTAAGGCCATTCCTGATCCAGGAGCGAGAGAAGTTCGTCAGATGGTAAACCCAGGAGTGGCGATAGACGGTCCGCCGCATCCTGAGGATCCTCTATCAAGTCTGGTGCGGTGGATACGTCGTACTCAAAAGTATTGAGGGCCAGGAAGTAGCCACGGCGATCAATGATCAACCCCCGCTGAGAAGCGACTTTTGGCAAATAGTCTGGAAGGGCGCGCTCCAAGTCGCGATCAGGAGCTCTCTGAAAGACCTGCAGGCGAAAAAGCTGAACAACGATGACAAGGGCAAGCCCGATGAGGACAGCGACAAGAAAAGCAAGCCGTCGAACGCCTTTTTCCTTCGATCCACTGCTCTCGTTGCTCTGAGAAGCTATCTTTCCTCTGACTATCATCAGGGTTGCGTTCCCGCCCAGGCCACGAATTGAGAAATCACACGTTCCCACCATCGCGCTACATCGAGAGGCTTGTGCCCGGGTTCTTCCAAGGCAACAACGGCGCTTTCATCCAGCCTGGGCACTGCAGCCAATCCTCCTCCCGATACACCGTTACTTCGACAGAGCTCAGTACAGGCGGCAGGGTAATCAGGTACATCCAAATACTGAAGTCCCTCAGCGGGGGCGTAGCCTAACTCTCGTGCCCTGGCCTCGAGACGAGGGATGCTGAGCATTTCCACGATTTCAGCCAGCAACTCGGCGTTCTCTCGCTGAAGGCGCCCTTTCTCCTCCTCTTTTTCCCGGAGATGGTACCTCGCCGCGGATACTTGACTAGCTTGAGTCAGGCAGAGCCAACCGATCAAGCCCAACAGGGTTAGAACCAAAAGAACCCAGGCTGTTGTCTTGGCTTCAAACCGCCAAGACCCCCTCTCTAGACAATGTGGCAAAGAGCGCATTTGACTGCTAGCCATGAACGACCTCCTCGTTCTGTAGGCGATACGCGATCCGCAACTTGGCGCTACGGCTGCGAGGATTGGCGGTCACCTCCTCAGCCGAGGGTCTGATAGGCTTCTTGGTTACTATTCCTAAGGCAGCTCGATGACCACAGGTGCAAATGGGTGCTTCCGGCGGACACAGGCAATCCCGTGCTTCATTATGGAAGAATTCCTTGACCAGGCGATCCTCCAGGGAATGGAAGGATGTAATAACCAAGCGCCCTCCGGGTATCAAGAGCCTCAACGCTTGGGGTAGGGCTTCGGCGAGGCATTCCAGCTCTTCATTAACAGCTATGCGCAGGGCCTGGAAGGTCCGAGTGGCTGGGTGGACCCTCCTGCGGCGGCCCACTGTTCTCCCCACCAGGGCAGCCAGCTCCCTCGTGGTATTGATAGGACGCTTAGCCACCATAGCTCGAGCGATTCGCCGCGCTTGGGGTTCCTCGCCGTATCGAGACAAGATATCAGCCAATTCCTCCATGGACAAAGCGTTGACCAGGTCAGCCGCCGTCGTTGTCTGGCTGGGACGGTGTCCTGAGCC